>NZWA01000059.1 GCA_002697505.1 Flavobacteriales bacterium
TATGAATCGTATCTCCTCCACTGCCTAAAGCCCATCTATCTAAATAACCCCAATGTTTATTATATTTAACTGCTTCATTAAAATAATAATGCATACCTTTAAAAATACCATTAATGGAATCTTCTTGATACATTCTTTGAGCCCTCTCCCAATAAGTTGAAATATCACTTTTATAAGACCTTTGGCCATGCTGTTGTGGAGCGCCCATTGCAGATAAACTTAGAATGTGGTTACCTATCTCTTTTTGAATTTTAATATAATAAAAATAACCTTCCGACCATGTTTGATCTACGAAGCCATCACTTTGTTTATATGATCCAGCAATAGTATAGCCCCATCCATTTTTCATTCTTCCAGAATTATACCCAAGTGTTGTTCTAAGCTTTCCATAGGATCCTATTTCTTGTTTAATTGACCCACCCTTTTTATTACCTGTTCCTTTGGTTAGAATATTCATTGTACCACCAACAGACGGTATAGCAATTTTTGATGCGCCTAATCCTCTTTGAACTTGTATATTTGATGTTACTGCATCTAAGCCAAACCAGTTACTCCAATAAACCCACCCATTTTCCATGTCATTAACAGGTATACCATCAATCATAACGGCAACATTTCTTTGGTTAAAACCCCTAATAGTAATTCTTGCATCACCATCACCACCCCCTCCTTGAGTAGCATAAACTCCAGGTGTGGAATTTAATAGCATAGGAATATCTTGAGAGGCTAATTCCTCATTAATTTTCTTAACCGGAATAGTTGTAAATGCAACGGGAGTTTCTCTATCAATTGCGATATCAGATACAACCTGTATTTCATTTAACAAAATAGTTTCTAACTTAAAATCAAGAGTTTGAAGTTTTGATGTAATTTCAACATCTATTTCTATAGCTTTGTAGCCAACATAAGATGCCTTTATAGTTTGTTTACCTACTGCCAAGGATAAGTAATAATTCCCATCAAAATCAGTCACTGTACCAAGTCCTTCTCCATACATAACTGTAGCTCCAATTAAAACTTCACCTGTATTTCTATCTAATATTTTACCGCTTAAATTGACCTGTGAAAAACTATCTATGTAGCAAACAAACAAACTAAATATGAATACAATTAGAAAAATTCTTTTCATCTTAAGTAAAAATAGTGTGCATGCTAATGCTAATATTACTTAATTACTAGTTTACTAGTTCCAGAACTTCCGTCCTGAAATAAAACATTCACAATATATGTTCCTTTGGTTAACTTTTGCGCGGAAAAATTAGTTTTATCAGTACATATTACTCTTTCTGATAAAATATTATAAACATTAACTTCATTAATAGCGAAATTCGATTTTATTCTAAAATTATCTGATTCAATAGCGGGATTTGGATATATAGAAAAATTAATATTTTTAATTTTTTCACTAATGTTTGAACTCGTGTTACAATCGCATGTATGAGAGCCCAGATTAGCCCAGTCAGTTGGAGGCAAAGTATCCCATTCAAGGCTTGGATTAAATAAATCGACAGCTACATCATCTCCAACCTTGACAGTTGATTTTCTAATCAATGTTTGTCCAGTTGTATACCATGTTCCAGGATTAAAACCCGTAGCCGATGTTCCTGAAACAAAGCCTGAAGCAGCATTATCAGTCCAACATACACCTGGATCTTCTCCAACACGACCTATCACATCAATTACTTGGCTTCCCTTCATCAATACAATAGCATCATTTCCGTTCATATGTAAAGGTGTAGGATACGAGCCATTTGGCTCAGAAAAATCAGCCTTAGCAAATAAAAGTGCATCAATAAATCCGAATTGACCTGAGGTATCTGTGTCTCCATTCGTAATAACAAAGACATCTCCTGGGGCAATAGTTCCTGATAATACAGTGATACCACCAGCGGCACTACTTGTACTTCCGTTCGAGTATCTCTCAATTTGATATTGACTCAAATCAATATTACTACTGGTTGGGTTATATATTTCAAGTGCTTTGTTCTGTCCGTATCCTTCTAAATACTCAGAAAAAAACAATTCAGAACAATCTTGAGCNGANGTTTTTAGTAANAGTAGGGCAGAATATACTNAGTAATAAATGTTTCATAATTAATTGTTTTNGTGTCGCTAATTTACAAAAATCATAAATATAATTTTAGTTATTATATTAAATTAAGTTTAATTTTGAATTTAACAATNANATAAAATGAAAACCATTAATAATTTTAAAAAATATCTTNAAGANTACNAGAAAAGTCTTGATTCTCCCGAGTCNTTCTGGCAAGAAAAAGCGGAACATTTTNTTTGGAAAAAGAAATGGNAAAAAGTACTAGATTGGAATTTTGAAACAGCAAAAATCAAATGGTTTGANGGNGCATNTCTTAATATCACCGAAAATTGTTTGGATCGTCANCTTNGTGAAAANGGAAATAAGATTGCAATAAANTGGATCTCNAATAANATAAATGAACCAAGTAAAAANATTACNTACAATAAACTTCATNAAGAGGTGNGTAAATTTGCAAATGTTTTAAAAAAATATGNTGTAAAAAAAGGNGATAGAATTTGTCTTTATATGCCAATGATACCTGAGCTTACAATTGCCATGCTTGCATGCGCTAGANTTGGAGCTATTCATTCTGTTGTTTTTGCTGGATTTTCAGCTAAATCTTTATCTGANAGAATTAATGATGCAAAATGTAGTATNCTTGTAACTNCNGATGGCAGCTTTAGAGGTGAAAAAATTATNCCTNTAAAAGAAATTGCAGACCAAGCAACGAAAACAACACCTTCAATAAAGAANTGTNTTNTTGTAAAAAGAGNTCAAAATAAAATAAATTTTAATAATAAAAAAGATGTTTGGTGGCACAAGGAAATGGAANATNTTTCTAANGATTGTAATNCCANNTCGATGNAAGCAGAGGATACATTGTTTATACTCTATACATCAGGNTCAACCGGAAAACCAAAAGGNATACAACACTCAATAGCNGGTTANATGNTTTATGCAGAATATTCCTTTAGAAATGTATTCCAATATAAACAAAATGATATTTATTGGTGTACGGCAGATATAGGTTGGATTACTGGNCACTCATATATTGTATACGGTCCTTTATTATCTGGTGCAACTACNATTATGTTTGAAGGTGTTCCATCACATCCTAGNTATAGTAGATTTTGGGAAATTATTGAAAAATATAAAGTCACTATTTTTTATACAGCCCCAACAGCTATTAGAACATTAGAGGCTCAAGGTGATGAATATGTTAAACCTTACAATTTNTCTTCTTTNAGNGTTTTAGGAACAGTNGGAGAGCCAATAAATTATGATGCATGGGTTTGGTACAATGAAAAAATTGGTGGANAGAAAGCTAACATTGTAGATACTTGGTGGCAAACCGAAACTGGAGGTATAATGATTTCAAACTTNGCAGGTATNNCGCCAAGTAAACCAACTTATGCNACTTTTCCATTACCTGGAATTCAANCTTGTATAATGGATNAAAATGGAAATGAAATAACATCTAATAACNCAGANGGAAGTTTATGTATAAANTATCCATGGCCATCAATAGCTCGAAGCATTTATAATGATCATGATAGNTTTAANTCTGTATATTTTTCNTCATTTAAAAATAAATACTTTACTGGAGATGGTTGTATTAGAGACGAAAAGGGTAGATATAAAATNACAGGAAGAGTTGACGATATTTTGATTGTNTCAGGNCATAATTTAGGAACTGCTGAAATTGAAAGTGCNATTGATCAACANAAAAATGTTTGTGAAACNGCAATTGTTGGATTTNCCCACNCAGTTAAAGGAAATGGNATATATGCCTATGTTATTTGTCATNAAAAACCAAAAGACGAGACAAAATTAAAAAACGANATTAATCAAATTATCACTAAATACCTTGGTCCAATTGCNAAAGCAGATAAAATACAATTTGTAGAAAATCTNCCAAAAACAAGATCTGGNAAAATCATGCGTAGAATACTNAGGAAAATTGCNAATAATGATGATANAAATTTAGGTGATATAAGNACATTANTAGATCCAANTGTAGTTAAAGAAATTAAAAAAAATGTACAATAATCATTTTGTTAACTAGATTATATATTTTTGCTACATGTCAGATAGTTTAGTAATNATACCAACGTTCAACGAAAAAGAAAATATTGAAAATATAATTCGTAAAGTTTTTAGCNTAGAAAAGAACTTTCACATATTAATAATTGACGACGGTTCACCTGATGGTACCGCTGATATTGTTAAAAAACTAATCANTGAATATAAAGAAACTTTATTTATTGAAGAGCGTACNGGAAAGTTGGGATTAGGAACAGCATATATTCATGGATTTAAATGGGCTTTAAACAAAAAATANGAATANATTTTTGAAATGGATGCAGATTTTTCTCATAATCCTNATGATCTAATCAGNTTATATTCTGCAAACAAAAATGAAGGTGGTTATGTTGCTATAGGATCTAGATATGTNAAAGGNGTAAATATTGTNAACTGGCCAATGTCTAGGCTTTTAATGTCNTTTTTTGCATCAAAATATGTCAAGTTCATTACNGGTATGCCTGTTCATGACTCNACTGCAGGTTTTAAATGCTACAGAAGAGCTGTNTTAGAAACAATCAATTTAGATNATATTTCTTTTGTTGGTTATGCATTTCAAATAGAAATGAAATTTAAAGCATGGAAATATGATTATAAAATTATAGANGTNCCNGTAATTTTTACTGANAGAACNCTGGGGTCTTCAAANATGAGTGGTGGAATATTTTTTGAAGCATTTTTTGGNGTTATTCAAATGAAACTAAAAAGTTTTTTTAAAAACTGGAGCCNATAATATAAATGAAAACTTTAATTAAAAATGGNACCGTCGTAAATGAAAATAAAATTTNTAAACTAGATATTTTAATTGANGGNGAATACATTTCAAAAATAGAAGAAANCATAACAGATAAAGNTGATAAAATAATTGATGCAAAAGGNCTGTATNTTTTACCTGGNATTATTGATGATCAAGTGCATTTTAGAGAACCNGGACTTACTCANAAAGCTGACATATATTCAGANAGTAAAGCTGCNGTTGCAGGAGGAATAACTTCATTTATGGANATGCCAAACACAAATCCGCCAGCNACAACNCTTGAATTATTAGAAAATAAATTTTCCATAGCAAAAGAAAGATCGCTTGCTAACTACAGTTTTTTTATGGGAGCTTCAAATGATAATATTGAAGAGGTTTTAAAAGTNGATCCAAANCANGTTGCTGCNATNAAAATTTTTATGGGTTCCTCAACTGGTAATATGTTAGTTGATGATAAAAAAACTTTAGAAAANATNTTTAAAAATTCTAAAATGTTAATTGCNGTTCATTGTGAAGATGAAGAGACAATAAAAAATAATACGCAGAAAGCAATTTNTGAATTTGGAGAAAACATNCCNATTAGCAANCATCCAGAAATAAGAAGCGAAGAAGCATGTTACAAATCATCATCAATGGCTGTTGACTTNGCTAAGAAATANAATACNAGACTTCATGTTTTTCATATATCAACNGAAAAAGAATTAGGACTNTTTAAAAATAATGTGACTATTGATAAAAAAAGAATTACTTGCGAAGTTTGTATTCATCATCTTTGGTTTGAAAAAAGNGATTATNNTAAAAAAGGAGCTTTAATTAAATGGAATCCAGCTGTAAAAAATAAAAGTGATAGAGATGCTTTACTAAATGCACTAATTGAAAATAAAATTGATGTTATAGCAACTGATCATGCGCCTCATACGATNGAGGAGAAAAACAACACTTATTTGAATTGCCCTTCNGGTGGNCCATTAGTACAGCATGCTTTAAACGCTATGCTAGAGCTTGTNAAACAACAAAAGATTAGTTTAGAAAAAGTAGTTGAAAAAATGTCNCATCATCCTGCNATNTGTTTTCAAATTGAAAAAAGAGGNTTNATACGNNAAAATTATTTTGCAGATTTAGTTTTAGTTGATAAAAATTCAAGTTGGNAAGTAAATAAAAGTAATCTCTTGTACAAGTGTAAATGGTCNCCATTTGAAGGACAACNTTTTNANTCAAAAGTNACACATACTTTGGTAAATGGTCACNTAGNATATCAANACGGNAGTTTTGACGAATCAAAAAAAGGAAAAAGANTATTGTTTAATAGAAANTAAAAAGACAGCTANATAGCTGTCTTTTTANTTTGATCAATGATTAATGCTCGTGATCATGGTCATGNTCNTGNNCGTGGTCGTGACTNTGATCGTGCTCTTCTGTCGNAGCAGCAGTATCTACTTCTTCAACAGTTTCTTCTTGTGCNGCCTCTGCAGGAGCAGNTTCTTCAGAAGTTGCATTTGTTGNACCTCCACCNCCGCATGAAATGAATGCNAATAGAGTTANGGCAACAANNAAATAATTTAANTTTTTCATAATATCTAGATTATTTGATTAATATTTTGACAAATATACGTATTTACTATTTTTAAATACAATATATTTATCTTTGTTTTATGAAANNACATGTAATNGCNCTTTTGATTATACTTTTTTCTTGTAATNAAGAAAANACTTCTTTAAAAAACAANACAATAATCCCNNAAAATAAATTTNCAAATNTTATTAAAGAACTTCAACTTGCAGAAGCTAAATATGANNTAANTAAACAAACTAATATTGAGAAGGCAAAANANGATCTNTCTGAAAGCTNTAATAAAATATACATGAAATATAAAATTACTGAANCTGATTTTACAAAAGCTATTGACTATTATTTATCTGAACCNGAAAAACTTTTAATTATCTATTCGCAAGCTATNGATAGTCTTTTAAAAGAACAATCTAATCTAAATCATCAATAAAAAACTTACAATANTTTTTTATTGAAGAATTTNTTTTAATAAANTTATATCCAAGTGCATTCTTAATTTTTTCATTAGAANAATAAGATTTTNTTCTTGAAGAGATTGCNGTTTCTTTNGTAATAAGAGGATTACTTTTTGTGAAAAAACATCTNATCATCTCTATTCTCCAAANAATNTCNCTTAAAAATTTGNTCGCTTTAAATTTTGGTGCTGNTTGACCAAATTCGATNGCTAANTTTTCAAAAAAATGTTTGTACGATAAATTTTCNCTNCTTACAATNAANCTTTCGTTAACAATTTCTGAAAATAAAAGATCAATTGTTATNTTNGAAACATCTAAAACATCAACAAATCCCGTAACTCCTTCAGTATAAAAACTTAAACCATTATACGATTTTTTNAAANATNTNNGAGCTNCCTTTNNNCCAATCNCCNGGNCCTAAAATAACNGANGGATTNANTATTACNACATCNACNCCNTCNNNNGATGCTCTCCAAACTTCCTGCTCNGCATAANATTTACTAATTGCATAGTTNCTCTCNGNTCCAGTATTTTCAAAATAATTNCTTTCATTAATTNTTTTNGATTTTTTTTCTCTNGCAAGNGTTGCTATTGAACTAANNTANGCTATTTTTTTAATATTNNTATCNAGTGCTACATTAACNATATTTGCNGTTCCCTNAATATTTACTTTGTTCATTATACTTATGTCTCNTGGATTAAATGAAACCATAGCAGCAGCATGTATAATGAAATTACANTCTCTAATTTCTTCTTCTAAAAAAGGTATATCNTTTATATCTCCNTCTACCCANTTTATTTGCGAAAATTTATCACTTAAATTATAAAATTTAAAAACTTTTTTACAAATACTTGTTGATGAAGTACTTCTTTTTAGAGCTTTAAATTTTTTATTTTCCAAAATTAATCTCATTAAGATATGAGACCCTACTAAACCAGTTCCTCCTGTNACAAAAATCATAATACAAAGATACTATTAGTTGTTAGTTTATTTTAAATNGGTNTAAAAAAGATAATATTTATATATATTTTTGNAAAAAGTATTAAAATGAACTTTATTGAAGAACTAAAATGGCGNGGCATGATTCATGATATTATGCCTGGTACTGAAGAACANTTTTTAAGTGAAATGACATCAGCATATATAGGATTTGATCCNACGGCTGACTCATTACATATTGGTAGTTTNGTNCANATTATGATTTTAGTTCATTTACAAAATAATGGACATAANCCTATCNTTTTGATTGGCGGNGCCACAGGAATGGTTGGTGATCCATCNGGGAAAAGTAAAGAAAGAAATTTACTTGATGAAAAAACNATTAATCATAATTTNNCATGTGTTCAAAAACAATTAGAGAAATTTTTNNATTTTNATTGTGGCGATAATTCAGCAGAAGTTGTAAATAATTATGACTGGTTTAAAAANGANTCNTTTATCAATTTTATTCGNGATNTTGGAAAACATATTTCTGTTAGTTACATGATGGCTAAAGATTCTGTTAANAGTAGATTAGAATCNGGNATGAGTTTTACTGAATTCTCATATCAATTGGTTCANGGATANGATTTTTATTGGCTTTGGAAAAATAAAAATTGTAAAGTTCAACTTGGNGGATCTGATCAATGGGGNAATATTGTGACAGGTACCGAACTAATNAGAAGAAAAGCTAAAGCAAAAGCCTTTGCNGTTACAACTCCATTAATTAAAAANGCTGATGGTGGTAAATTTGGCAAAACAGAAGANGGAAATATTTGGTTAGATAAAAANAAAACCTCTGCTTATAAATTTTATCAGTTTTGGCTAAACACAACAGACGAAGACGCTAAAAATTANATAAAGATATTTTCTCTNTTTTCAAAAAAAGAAATTGNNAATTTAATTTCTGAACATGAAAAAAACCCTCATCTAAGGCTATTACAAAAGTCACTAGCNGAGGATATTACANTTCGCGTTCACTCANNTGATGAATTAAAAAAAGCNCAACAAGCNTCATCAATTTTATTTGCAAATTCAACCACAGATGATTTAAAAAAATTAGATGAAANAACATTTTTAGCTGTATTTGANGGAGTTCCTCAATTTAATGTAAAATNATCAGATTTAAAAACACCATTATTAGATTTTTTATCAGTAAAAACACAAATTTTTAATAGTAAAGGAGATGCAAGAAGAATGATCAATAGTAATGCAGTANCANTTAATAAAGAAAAAATCACNGAAACNTATANTTTATCTGNTGATAGCCTATTGAANNAGAAATATATNTTAATTCAAAAAGGAAAAAAGAACTATTTTNTAGTAATTGTAACTTAATATTTACTTTTTNTACTTNACGAAGTTTAAAAAGAAATGAGATATTGTTTCTATNCCTTTTAANTAGTTAAAAATTCCATAATGNTCATTTGGCGAATGAATAGCATCAGAATCTAAACCAAATCCTAAAAGAACTGACTTTAAACCTAATTCTTTTTCAAACAATGCAACAATTGGAATACTACCTCCACTTCTAACNGGAACAGGTTTTTTNCCATAAGTTGTTTGCATNGCNTCACTAGCCGCNTTATATGCAATNGAATCTNTTGGAGAAACATATGGTTCTCCTCCATGATGAGGTCTAACCTCAACCTTGACNCTTTTNGGAGCAATACTATTAAAGTATTTTGTNAATTTTTTTGTTATCTCAAAATCACTTTGATTNGGCACTAATCTCATTGAAATTTTTGCATANGCCTTNGACGGTATAACTGTTTTTGCTCCTTCTCCAGTATAACCACCCCATATTCCATTAACATCNAGCGTNGGTCTTATNCCAGTCCTTTCCATTGTAGTATAACNACTCTCACCATGAACATCNGAAAGGTCTAATGCGTCTTTATATTTANTCAAAGAAAATGGAGCTCTAGCGATTTCTTTTCTTTCTATATCTGATAGTTCTACAACATTTTCATAAAAATCAGGTATTATTATATGATTTTTTTCATCTTTCATTTTAGCTATCATTTCACATAATATATTTATCGGNTTAGCAACCGCNCCTCCNTANAGNCCAGAATGTAAATCTCTATTTGGACCTGTAACCTCTACCTCTAAATAGCTNAATCCTTTTAANCCGGTTGTAATNGAGGGAGTATCATTNGATATTATGCCCGTATCAGAAATTAAAATAGCGTCAGCTTTTAATTTNTCTTTATTATTTCTAACAAAATCTCCTAAATTNTCTGANCCAACCTCTTCNTCNCCTTCAATCATAAACTTAATATTACATGGAAGTGTTTCGGTTTTTATCATTAATTCAAATGCCTTNACATGCATATAAAATTGTCCTTTATCATCACAGGCTCCTCTTGCAAATATGGCTCCATCTGGATGAATNTCTGTTTTTTTAATTACAGGCTCAAATGGTCCAGAATCCCAAAGCTCTAAAGGATCTGGTGGTTGAACATCATAATGACCGTATATTAAAATAGTTGGTAGTTTATCATTNACTATTTTGTCNGCATATACAATTGGATAACCGTCTGTATTACAAATTTCAATGTTTTCTGCNCCNGCCTTTTTCAAAGAATGAGCAACNGCATCTGCACAAAAAAATACTTCTTTTTTATATTTAGGNTCGGCAGAAATTGAAGGGATTTTTAATAATTCNATTAACTCACTTANAAACCTATCTTTGTTTTTATTTATATAATTTTTAATATANTCCATANTTTTATTTTATNAGTGNTTTTCCNGTCATTTCTTTAGTTGGTTTTAAGCCCATTACGTGTAAAATCGTTGGTGCAATATCNGCTAATATNCCATTACTTAANTCTTTATATTTTGTTCCTAATAAAAAACAAGGGACGGGATTTGTTGTNTGGGCAGTATTACTNGATCCATCNTTATTTAAAGCAAAATCTGCATTTCCNTGATCTGCTATAATTAATANGGCATANTTATTTTTTAAACTTGATTCCACAACTTTTTGAGTACAGNCATCAACTTTTTCTACNGCCTTAATAATTGAATCATAATTTCCTGTGTGGCCAACCATNTCAGGATTTGCAAAATTCAAACAAATAAAATCTATAGTTGATTGATTNATTTCTTNAATGACNGCATCAACAACCTTGTCAGCACTCATTTCAGGCTGAATATCATANGTTGCNACATTCGGTGAGTTAATCATNATTCTTTTNTCNTGTTTAAANTCTNTCTCTCTTCCNCCTGAAAAGAAAAAAGTTACGTGTGGATATTTTTCAGTTTCAGCGATTCGCAGTTGGGAACAATTATTAATTTCTAATATTTCACCAAGNGTATTAACTAAATTGTTTTTATTAAAAATAACATTGACATCTTTGTAAGATTTATCATAATTTGTCATTGTAGTATAAAANAACGGNAGTTGCTTCATATTAAATTTTGGCATATCTNTTTGAGTAAGAACTTGTGTTATTTGCCGACATCTATCTGTTCTGAAATTAAAACATATTACCGCATCTCCATCNTCGATTTTTNCAACTTTTTCATTATTACTATCCACATGNACCAAAGGTCTTATAAATTCATCNGTTATTCCATTATCATAAGAAAACTGTATACTATTTTTAATATTTGATGTTCGCTCACCAACACCATTTACCATCATATCNTATGCTANCTTAATTCTGTCCCATCTGTTNTCTCTATCCATAGCAAAATANCTACCACAAAGTGTTGCAATTTTTGCGTTGTACATGTTTTTTTCTAAATTTTCAATGAAAGTTTTTCCNCTTTTAGGGTCACANTCTCTTCCGTCNGTNAAGGCATGGATATATATCNTATCNATATNATGNTGATTTGATAANTCACATAANTTATATAAATGTTTCAGGTGAGAATGTATTCCTCCATCAGAAACTAANCCNATTAAATGAAGTGCNTTNTCATTTTCTTTNACATANTTAAATGNGTTAATAATTGTTGGGTTTTTNTCAATNGAACCATNATNACAAGCCTTATTAATTCTAGCTAGNTCTTGATAAACAATTCTTCCAGCTCCAATATTTAAATGNCCNACCTCTGAATTACCCATTTGTCCTGANGGTAAACCAACATGTNCTCCATCTGTTCTAAGCTCAGAATTAGGATNTTTTTTATANANAGAATCAATAAATGGNGTTGANGCATGATGAATTGCATCAGATTTTTTCTTGTTTCCATGACCCCAGCCATCAAGAATNATNAATATTGTTTTTTTACTACTNCTCATTTAATANCAAAGATATGCAAAGAAAATAGGCTTTTATTTAAAAATTNAATTAAAAAACCCTTTCCTCATAGTTAGTGCTATGGANTTTTCAGCAGGTAGTCTTTCAGGATGAAATTGTACNGCAATCATAAATGAATGAATTGANGTNTCCATTACAGCTGCTTCAGGTAAACCATCAAATGATTTTGCTACTATTTGAATATTNTTAGCAATATCTTTTAGTCCCTGATGATGCCATGANTTTACTAAAAAAGTATCTATTTCAGCTGGAAAAATTAAGNTNTCATAATAGGAATTTTGNTTTTGGACAACTATNTNATGCNTCACTTCTCCATTNTTTCTATGTATTACCTTGTTACCTAACTCNGTTGGTAAATCACCATATAGTGTTCCNCCGCTTGCNACATTCATCATNTGCATACCTCTACAAATACCAATAAAAGGAATATTGTTTTCTAATGAATAATTAAACAATTTTCTTTCNAATGTATCTCTTCTATAATCTATAGGGCCACATACTTTAATATTANTTGTATCATTATACTCAAGTGGGTTTATATCNTCTCCTCCNGTTAAAATTATTCCGTCTGCTAAAAGNAAAATACTATCCNTATTTNTTGTTCTATAAGCATCAATGATTACAATATTATCATCTTCAATCCANTCTATATAATTTGCAGATGCNTTTGAAAGAATAATAGTTTTTGTTTCNTGNTTTTTTGGAGAATCTAAACATGANATTAAACAAGTTATTAAAACAACAANTATTAAGACGTTTTTCATTTTAATCTAATTTTNTTTTANTAATCAAATNTAAAAATTATTTTAATTTGATTTGTTTAGTNCANNTTTTTAATAACTANGTTNNAATTANCNAAAACTCTTATTTTTATTTATTCTTAATATAAATTACTGATTATTAATNGTTTACANTTTATTATNTGAAACTTTTTAATTACTTTTACGTTAAATAAAAAACNGAAAACATATAATTATGAATTTAAAACAAATAAACTCGTGCATTAATTGTGAAAACTTAACTAAAAATTTCATGTGTCAAAAACATGATAAGCATGTTGATATTACCACTTTATGTGANAGTCATAAATACAAAGTTGCAATTAACAGAAATTCATCATGCTCAAATTGTTTTCACTACGGCTTAGATAGTTGTTCAAATAAAGAAGAAGCNAGTTCAAATATGATTTGCTTTGATTGGCAAACTAAATAAATCAATCTNTTTGATNTNTTATTACTTTCTCTACNGNNCCATCATCATATATATAAATTAATGGTTTGTAAAGAAATANACTTTCTGATCCTAATATATTAATTGTTCTTATAANTTTTCTATTATTAANCTCATTTATATTTAATGGAGAAGTCACAAAAATAGATTTTGTAATAGTNTCNGNTAAACAACCTGAATTAGTANTTGCANTNAANTTAATNTCAAAAAANCCNTCGTTTGNATATATNTTNTGNGGGTTANNATNANTAGATGTATTGCCATCACCAAAATTCCAAAGAANATTTTCGTAATTTGANGACATNTTTACAAAAGAAACTGAATCNNNAAAAATATTACTACTAAAATCTGNNTTAAAAATGTTCCAAACATTTANACTNTCTANAACTGTTTTTGNTGCAANATTTTGNAAAAAAATTGCTGTTAAAGAATCAATNCCTACAGGNATATAAGTTGANCCTAAAGAAGGTTTTTTATAGATAGTAGNATANAAAGTGCAAGCTGTTANATAGCTCCCATATATACTTGGATGNCTATTGTCAGAAGTATATAAATTTATAGAACTATCTTGTAAAATAGATTCTTTCCANGAAATTCCCACAGGAGCACATGTNGCNTTTGANNNAAATGACATGCTTAAATATGANTCNCGNAATCTNTTTTGCATNCCNANANATGTACATACAGGNGGATAAAATTGACAATTTTGTTGATCACCATATTTTCTTCCCCATGTCATAAAGAATATAGGTTCAGTACAAATTGAATTTGATGTTATTGAATCAATAAGAATCTGAGCATATGGATAAACATCATTTGCTACTTGTGATGGAGAAAAAGAAGGTTCTTGGCTTTGGGCTTGAAGTACTATATAATCCCAATTTTTTTGAGATATCTTATCGAGTGTGGAAACATTTGATGAATGTGAATTAAATGTTGCACCTCCAAAAGTAGAAGTTTGAAAATTTAATGTGTCACCAAAAGAAAGTGCTAGTTCTGAAACCATTTGTGGCATATTATTAGCATATGTATAGCTATTACCTATGAAGAGAATATCAATACTTTGTGCTAACATAATATTGGGAAAAAAAAGAAAAATTAAAATTAACTTTTTTATACTATTTTTTAATCTAATATTATTTTTAACCAAAAAATATGTTTTTTTAAGTGTTTTTAATCGTTTTTTAATCATTTTGCGCATAAATAAAGCTTTTTTTAACTTTTTATAGATTTTTAATATATTTAAAAACAGAAAAATTAGTGTGCTTAAAAAATTTTTAATTTATATTGTTTAAATAAAATTAAAAAAATGCAAAAAAGTGCTTAAAAAAGCATTATTTTTNCAATAAATTGTCAATTTTTTGCATTATTTCNTCATTATCCCAAANTTTNTCAATANNAGGAGTNNGCATTACTTCANGCATTATTTTTTCTTGTTTTTGACCAANCTTCCAGGCTTCTGAATAAGAAATATTAGTAAAACTAACCATAGAATAAAGTGGTATCCACTTATCTGGATAAAGATTTGAAAACTTTTTTTCTATTTTTTTCTGAAGCAAAAAAAGNGGGTCAGCTGTTTTATCTCTCATAACAATAAAATTATGCATGGAAAGATCTTGGACNCCGTCCCCATTNGGTTTTCTAATTTTAGAAAACTGTTCAAAACAATTTTCAAGATCATTAGTATATTGATCTAATAGATTGTCAAAAATTCGACAATCTTCGAANCCACAGTTCATGCCTTGTCCNTAAAANGGCACTGTAGCATGGGCCGAATCACCTATNAATATAGCTGANTCCTTTATGTGCCATGGATATGTTCTAACAATACCTAAAGATGAAGNAGGATTTTGCNGCCACTGATNGTACAANTCCGGAACTAAATCNTAAAAATCAGGAAATATATTTGAAAAATATTTTTCGACTTCGGATTTAGTATTTAAGTTTTCAAATGANTTTTTTCCTTTTTTTGGAGCAAATAACGTGCATGTAAAGCTNCCATCTAAATTTGCAAGAGCCATCAACATAAATTCACCTCTTGGCCANATATGTAANGCNTTTTTTTCTATCANATAACTNTNATTAGGTCCGGAAGGNATAAGCAGNTCTTTNTAATCATGATCAATTTCATNGTAGCTATATTGGTGATTATATTTTTTAANCATTTGTTTTCTAACTTCAGAAAAAGCACCATCTGAACCAATTATNAAATCAGATTTGATTTTTTGATGNTTTNTAGTAATTGTNTTTTCAAAAGTTACAGATGTGTTTTCAAAATCTACAACTTNACANCTCTCATTAAAAAANAGNNTAGCACCATTTTTTTCAGCTAAGTCCATCATTAACACATTCATTAANACTCTGGAAACTGAATATATGCATTGTCCNTCATTACCATATGGNTGATCTGANAGTTTTCCATTTTNATCATGCATAACTCTNTTNTGTACAGGNATTGCNATTTTTTTTACTTGATCCTCNACACCAGCCTGTCTTAANGCTGTCCAGCCTCTTTTAGATAATGCTAANTTTATTGATTTTCCAGCAGTAATTATTTCTGATCGCAAATCCTTTCTTCTTTCATAAACACTTACTTTATAGCCTTTTTTAGACATAAATAGCGAGCATAATGATCCAACTAATCCNGCACCAACNATNGTTACTTCTTTTTTCATTTACAGNAATTTNTTCAAAATATTATAAAACANATATANATCTTCATNATTATTATATAANGGTACNGGNGCAACTCTAATCACATCAGGCTCTCTCCAGTCTGATATTACTCCTTCATTTGTAATCATATCAAAAAGTGTTTTNCTTCCATTAATAACTCTAATNGATAGNTGACAGCCACTTTTTTTAGGNGTNATAATTTCAATTTTATCATTNTCAATAGAATTAAGCAAAAATCTGAGATAATTAGTTAATTGATTTGATTTTGCAACNAACCTGTCCATNCCCACTTCATCAAAAATACTAAGAGATGATCTAATTGCTGCAAGNGATAATATAGGTGGATTACTTANTTGCCAGCCTTCAACAGTTTTAATTGGATTAAATTTATCAGGCATTTTAAACCTNTCTTCTTTATTGTGTCCCCACCATCCAGAAAATCTAGGAACTTGAGANTTATGATGTCGTTCATGCACAAAAGCACCTCCAACTGANCCAGGTCCNGAATTAAGATATTTGTATGAACACCAAACNGCAAAATCTACATTCCATTCATGNAGCTTCAGACTAATATTTCCAACCGCATGCGCTAAATCGAAACCAACATTTATACCTTTTGATTGAGCATNTCTTGTGATTTTTTGGATGTCGAAAATCTGGCCAGTATAATAATTAACCCCTCCNANCATNATTAAGGCTACGCTTTCNCCTTGTTGGTCAATAAGNTCTTCTATATCTTCTGTTCTGACTGAAAACTCACCGTCTCTTGGTTTNAGCCTNATTAATGCTTGTTCAATATCAAAATCATGATACTTTATTTGGGATTCAACGGCATATATATCNGATGGGAAAGCNTCATCTTCAATAATTATTTTANATCTTTTTTTGTTTGGCCTATAGAAAGAAACTAACATTAAATGTAAATTNACAGTCAATGTATTCATTGCAACAACTTCAGTTTCTTTAGAGCCTATNATTTTTGAATAACTTGAAGATAAAAATTCATGATAAGGCAGCCATGGATTTTTTGCATNTAAATGTCCTTCAACTCCAAGATGAGCCCAATCTTTNAGTTCCTGCTCAATATATTCTTTTGTTTTTTTAGGTTGTANNCCTAAAGAATTACCACAAAAATATATCATATCTTCACCATTTTCCNTTTTTGGAATGTGGAATTTTTGNCTATAACNTTTTAACTCATCNTTNTCATCTAAAGTTAGNGCGAAATCTTTACTTAATTTATAATTCATTTATATGATATATTATNGGTCTACTAGGTGATGCGTCTGAAACAAANGGTGCAATTTGTAGATTAAGCAAATATTTNCCGTCTAAAATATTATTTGGCACAAATATCATTTCAGTAATTGTTTTGTGTTTTGAATTATTATTTAATTTTTTTTCTTNTGTTTCCCAAAATTTATTGTGTGCTGTTAAGATTCCNTCATCAAAAAGTCTATCTACAGAAGGCATATCAACAAGTAAGTGCTTAACACCNAGTGAAACAATATAATCCATAGCTTCAATTGTGAAAAAACAAGATGGTTTGTTGCATGTAATCTCTAGTTTTTTTATNTTCATCATTTGGTGTAGTTCTTATTATTAATGCCTTTAAAAATGTTGAACTTATATTTTCAAGCTTGTCTTTTAAGTTTTNTTTNGAGATAACTAAGTCNTCTGNCATTAAATTGGGAACGTAATTTTCTATTGTTTTNCCTGGANTAANAGTAATAAGAAACGANGGAACAAANTCTTCTTTTAGAGATTCNNTAATNGANATCCTTTNTTCTGTTATATGCCCAATACATTCAGTATGGGTNCCATTACAATGAGGTGTTAANTTAAATGTTTCAAAGTTACACGGACCTCCTTTTCTAGTATCACCAATGAAATTATTATCTGAATATGGTTTTGNNNTAGCCTTTGGAACATNATANGTNTTNGGTTGATTACCGTTAAAANTTAATGGNATAGATACATCTTCACCNTTNGAAAAATCAACTTGAAATTTTTTTGAATCTAAATCAATTATCGCTTTCATCTNACTCAACTATTTAAAAACTCAANTTATTTCTTTTCAACAAATCTTTCATCAACATCCATAACCTCTCCTGTAACNGGACATGTTCTAAGCTTCTCATCAGAATANAANTTCTTAAAAACAGGNAAAAAATCTTTTTCAATATTAGTNAGNTGAAAATATTCTTCATACAGCAAGGCNTTAGCGGTATCAGAAAACCACATTAAACCATCTTTATGNTCTTTTGNNCNNTTTTTTTCAATTACNAANCCTANAGANCCCTCNGGTCTAACNGGTGAGTGTGGTACTTTNGCTGGCAACAAAAACATTTCNCCTTCTTTTATANTATATTCAACTAATTTACCCTCTTGTTGAGTTTTTACAACTATGTCTCCTTCAANTTGATAAAAAAGCTCTTCAGTTTCGTTNTAATGATAATCTTTTCGAGCATTTGGACCNGCGACAATCATAACAATATAGTCGCCTGATTCAACATAAAGATTTTTGTTTCCGACNGGAGGAACAAGTAGGTGTCTGTTATTGTCAATCCAGTTTTGNAAATTAAATGGTTCTTTGATTTTCATNTTTGATGTTTTAAATAGTTGCTATTACTTTTAATTCAATTGCTATTGGTGTTGGTAAACTTGNAATTTCAATAGTTGTTCTACACGGCTGATTGTCTTTAAAATATTCTGCATATATTTTATTATAAATTTTGAAATCATCTTTCATNTTAGTAAGAAANACTTGNACGTCAATAATATTNTCCCAAGANGAACCAGCATCNTCTAAAATATAGCGAATGTTTTGNAAAACAGAATGACACTGAGCNNCTATATCATATTCAATTATTTTANNTTTTTCATNCAATTTTACACCAGGAATTTNTTTGGANCCTGCTTGGCGAGGGCCAACTCCTGATAAAAACAACAAATTGCCTACTTTTCTAGCATGTGGATAAAGCCCAACTGCTTGTGGAGCACGACAAGAATTAAATTTTTNTCCGTTCATATTAAATCTTTATACATATATTTTTTGGTTCNGTAAAAAACTCTAATGATTTAAANCCTCCTTCTCTACCTANACCAGAACTNTTCATTCCNCCNAAAGGAATTCTTAAATCTCGTAACAACCANGTATTAACCCAAACAACACCAGATTGAATACTAGCTGCAACTCTGTGTGCTCTACTTACATTTTGAGTAAAAATACTTGCNGACAAACCATATTTTGTTGAGTTTGCCATATTAATAACTTCTTCTTCNGATGAAAAAGGTATAATGGATACTACAGGGCCAAANATTTCTTCTTGATTTACAGAACAATCAAAATTAAGCCCCTCNATNATTGTTGGTTCAATATAATAACCNTCAGCTAAATCTCCATCTAANATTTTTTGTTGNNCNCCTANTAAAATTTTACCNCCTAAACTTTCTGCTTCTTTTATTTTAGTTAAGATTTTATTCATATGCTCCTTAGAAACAANTGCNCCTAAATGAGTGGTTGAATTTTTTGGGTCACCAACTACTAATTTTGAGGCCTTATCTACAAGCTTTANCTTAAANTCTTCGTAAATTTCATCTTGTACAAATANNCTAGAACCNCATAAACATATTTGTCCTTGATTNGTAAAAGCTGCTCTTGCAGCAATACTAACCGCATCATCTATTTTAGCATCAGAAAANACAATATTNGGATTTTTACCACCAAGTTCTAAAGACAGCTTTTTAAACNTTGGTGCAGTAACTTTAGCAATATGTTGACCNGTATCTGTNCCACCAGTAAANGAAACAATTGGCACGTCAGGNTGTGAAGTTAANGGNTCTCCAACCTTAGAACCATANCCATGAANNATATTTATTACTCCATTTGGAAATCCTGCNTCNATACAAAGCTNACTTAACATATANGCTGTCATAGGAGTTACTTCTGATGGNTTTGCTACTACAGTATTTCCACTTGCTAGNGCAGGAGCAATTTTCCATGTTAAAAGATAAAGAGGTAAATTCCAAGGTGAAATGCACGCTGCTACGCCAATTGGTTGACGCAGAGTATAGTTGATNGCNATACCATCCATCTCATGGACATTTGAACTTTCATGTAAAATAGCACTTGCAAAAAAACGTAAATTAANTGAAGCTCTTGGAATATCTACTTTAGCAGCNAAACTTTCTGGCTTTCCGTTATCTTTACTTTCAGCCTTTACAAGCTCTTCAAAATTTTTATCAATCAAATCNGCAAGTTTCATTAANAAATCTGATCTTTCTTGTTTTNGTGTGTTTTTCCANGAAGGAAANGCATTTTTTGCNGAACTAACAGCNTNCAAAACATCTTGTTTGTCAGANTCNGGAANNAAAGAATAAACNTTTCCNTTTGAAGGNTTATNATTTTCTAAATATGAACTTGAAAAAGGCTCAACTAGTTCTCCATTAATNTAATTTAATATTTTTTTCATTATAAACTTTTTGTTCTACCACCATCTACNGGAACATTAATTCCATTTATATAAGANGCGGCAGGTGNNGANAAAAANGCAACAGCATTAGCAATCTCTTCAGCTTCTCCAAATCTTCCTGCNGGNACTTGAGATTTCATTAAACTAGCNACTTCTTCTTTTGATTTTTTCTGAATNTTTGCTTTTTTATCAATCAATGATTTTAATCTNTTTGTATTAGTAAANCCAGGCAAAACGTTNTTNACTGTAATTCCATAAGCTCCAAGTTCNATNGATAAAGTTTTAGCCCAGTTTGCTACAGCTGCTCTAATAGTNTTTGANACTCCCAANCCAGGAATTGGAGCCTTTACTGAAGTAGAAATAATATTNANAATNCTACCATANCTCTCTTTTTTCATTCCATCAACAACTTTTTGAACNAAAATTTGATTGTTAATTAAGTGCATTTTAAAAGCCAACTCAAANGACTCTANCTGTGCATCAGCNATTGGTCCTGCNGCAGGGCCACCAGTATTNTTAATTAAAATNTGATATGTNCCAGTCAACAAATCAACTTCCTTTTTTAATTTTTCAGNATCTCTNAANTCNATCGCTATAAAGCTATGAGTTTGTCCTTTNCTNGTATCTAGCTCACTTATCACNTCTAATAGCTTTGTTTCGTTTCTNGCTATTAATGTAATGTTAGCNCCTAAANNTGCTAATANAATAGCAGAAGANTCTCCAATACCTTGTGTGCTTCCACATACAATTGCNTTTTTATTTATTAAACTTATATCCATTATTTAACTATTTACTATATACATAACCTAAATTTTTCTTTACNCTAGCAGGTAATTTTGGCAAATATGATCTGGANATCATTAANGTTGCGATATTTGCAAAATCAGTAAAAACCTTATGTTTATCAACGGTTTCNTTTANNTAACCTTGACCGGAGCTTCCACCTGTTCCAATTTTTTGTCCTAACATTTTCTCNACCATTTGAACGTGTCTAAAACGCCATTCAGCAATTTTATGATCNAATACAACTATGCTTTTNAGTAGTCGNTAAGGTAAATGTAGTATTGGCTCATCCCTATATAAATTTATCAACAGTGCAGACATTGTAGCTTTATAAGACAATGAGATTTCTTNTTCTTNAATAGCTTTTAAATGCTCTTTTTCATCTAAAACNCGATGAAAATATTTCATNTTCTCCTCAATCATNCGAATTCTTAATTTTTTATCATTTTCATTTAGAATANTAGACTCAGANATAGATGAAATTTCTTCNTTTGATATTCCATTGATTGCTTCTTCATACTTTTTAATAAAATCAAANTCTTTCATNTTTAAAAAAGGAATCCTTTCAAGCCACTTTTCAATCAAAGAAAANAATGATTCATTNNTTTCTAAATCNAGAATCTCATCCTTTTTCTCNCCTTTAAACTGATCNTGGTATGGGCAACCNCCAAACTGATGTCGTTTATTAATTTTTAANCCNAACAANACCTCTATTCTTCGAAACTGATGTGACTGAAATCCAGATGCAGGAGATAAATGATGNCGAAAGTCTANAAAATCTAGNGATGACATGGTTTCTAAAACATCTATTTGATCAACTAAAATATCCATTATTTTGTTTGACCNNTCNATTCTNGAAACAATTAANCCTATATTTTCNTCATCAATTTTATCTTTACTAAAATATAACATAACAGATTCAAGCTCNTGTAATATTTGCTTAAACCAAAGTTCATAAGCTTGGTGNATAATAATAAANAACATTTCTTCATGNGCCTCATTTCCATGAGATTTGCTTTCAAGCATCTGAGCATCTAAAATCTTATCTAGCTGGAGGTAATTTTGATAATGCAAGGAAGTGTTTTTNTCCGACATATTATAATTNAATTAATTGCAGTAAAGGTAAGAATATGATTTATACAATACAAAATGAAAAGAACAAAATTATATACATCAAAATACTAGCNGACTCTACACCAAATGAAAAATANATATCCTTTCTTTTTGAGCTTGATTGNANAATAAGTATAANNGTAAAAAAAGATAANACTATAGTTGCATAAAATATNTGATNAGNAATAAAATCTAGTANATNNAGTTTCANCATAATNAATTGATTAATAANTATAAANATTACANCAATATATCTNGANATTTTTTCGCCAAATCTGATTGGTATTGTTTTNATATTTTTAAAATCTATNNCAATNTCTCTTATNTCAAAAGGNATAGTTATCGCAAAAACAAAACAAAATCTTGAAANATGNAAATAATATATATTTNGNTCAATATNCACNTCATTTTCAANCACTAAAAGAGNNGTNGATACAANNGTCCAAANAATNGAAATAATAAAAATTTTTAANTAAGGAANCGATCTAAGANATAGNGGGTATAAGANAGAAATAATNCNACAAACTNTAATANCTATTTGAGTTNGGAGCTTGAANTTTAAAAATANGATAAANGTNATTGCAAGAGAAAATATANCTGTAAAATAAATTGTTTTTTTATTTTTCTTTATCCATNAACTTTTTTTATTATNGATACCTTTTTGAATTATAACTATCCTTTGAAAATTGTATGTTAAAATTGTGGCGAAAAATATAAAAANTGATATTCTGCAATTACTATTATTTAGTAAAATTTCGGNGCTAAGGTGTAAACATAAAACTGCTAGTGCAACAAAAAAGTTAGTNTTTATATAAAAAAGAAGNTGTTTTTTTAAATACTTAATCAAAATTAAAATACAATATTGACAATNTTTTTAGGNACAANAATGANTTTTTTAGGTNATTTTCCTGANAGATAATGTGNNGTTTTTTCATGCNCCATAACTTGCTTTTCAATNTCTTCTTTGGAAATATCTACATCTAATGAAATTTTANAGCGCATTTTCCCATTAAATGATATTGGATAATTAATAGTTTTTTCTTCTAAATACTCCTCTTTATATTTTGGAAAAGTTGCATTAACAATTGACTCNTTATTNCCTAGTTTANACCAGATTTCNTCAGCAATATGAGGTGCATANGGAGANAATAAAATTGTGAAATCTGAAATAATTTNTTTGCTTTTACAATTTTGATCTGTTAATTCNTTAATGCATATCATCAATGTGCTTACAACTGTATTGAAAGAATATCTAGANATATCTTCTTCAACTTTTTTGATAGTTTTATGTATTGTTTTTAAATTGTTTCTNTTTGCAGGTTCTTGTGAAANTGAAAAATTATTTTCATTATCATGTANNAGNCGCCANAATTTTCTTAAAAAATTATGNACCCCATTAATTCCTTTAGTNTCCCAAGGTTTAAATTGCTCAAGAGGACCTAAAAACATTTCATATAGTCTTAATGTATCTGCGCCAAATTTCTCAACTAATTGATCNGGAGTCTGAACATTATATTTTGACTTTGACATTTTTTCAATTTCTGAACCACAAATATATTTTTTGTCATCATTTAATATGAATTCTGCTTTTTTATATTCCTTTCTCCACGCTCTAAACTTTTCAATATTTAAGATATCATTGTCTACTAAATTTATATCAACATGAATAGCCATTGTAGAATATTTGGATTTTTTTTCATAAGTAACAAATTTATTACTATCAATTATTCTGTATACAAAGTTAGATCTTCCTAGAATCATACCTTGATTTATCAGTTTTTTAAAAGGTTCGTCAAAACTTATAAACTTTTTATCAAATAAAAATTTTGTCCAGAACCTAGAGTATAATAAATGTCCAACTGCATGTTCAGCGCCACCAATGTATAAATCAACTTGACCCCAATAATCAGATTTTTCTTTAGAACAAAAGTCCACATTATTTTTAGGATCCATATATCTCAAAAAATACCAGGAGCTACCCGCCCAGCCTGGCATAACATTAGTCTCCATTCTGTCGCCATCAAAGATATTCCAATCTTCTTTTTTTGCTCTTGCTAATGGAGGTTGTCCAGTTGATGTAGGCAAGTATTTATCTATATTTGGTAATGTTAAATATTCATCAGCCTTCAAGACCATTGGGATGTCATCTTTATAATAAATAGGGAATGGTTCGCCCCAGTATCTTTGTCTACTAAAAACAGCATCTCGAAGTCGAAAATTAATTTTTTTCTGTCCAAATCCTTTGTTTTCAATTTTTTCAATTGCGCAATTTATTGCATTATTAATTTCTAAATCATTTAAAAATTCGGAATTTGTAATAACTCCATTTTTTTCTTCATAAGCTTTTTTGCTAACATCAATACCTTTAAAGATATTTTTAAACTCGATATTAAAATGGGTTGCAAAATTCCAATCTCTTTGATCTCCACACGGAACTGCCATAACCGCACCTGTTCCATAACTAACTAATACATAATCTGCTATCCATACCTGTAATTTCTCTAATGTAAATGGATGCTGTACATATGCGCCAGTAAATACACCTGTTATGTTTTGACTAGATTGTCGATCAATTTCTGATTTTGACTTAACATGTTTTACATAGTCGTCAACAATATTTTTTTGTTGAGATGTAGTGATCTTACTTACTAACTCATGCTCTGGTGCTAACACAATAAAGCTAACGCCATATAAAGTATCCGGACGAGTTGTAAAAACTTCGATCGATTCGTTTTGTTCTTCAATACTAAAGCTTAGTGACACTCCGTTGGATCTTCCTATCCAATTTCTTTGAATTTCTTTTATAGATTCACTCCATTCAATTTCATCTAACCCCTCTAATAATCGTTCAGCATAAGCAGTAATTCTTAATGACCACTGTTTCATTAATTTTTGTTCAACTGGAAAACCTCCTCTTTCAGAGTGTCCATCTTTTACTTCATCATTAGCTAAAACAGTACCAAGTCCTTCGCACCAATTAACCAATGTTTCAGACAAATAAGCAAGTCTAAAATTTCCTAAAATATTTTCTTGTTTTTCGCATGTAAATGTATTCCATTCATCAGGCGAAAATATAACCTCTGCATCACCACAGTAAGCATTACAACTTTCGCTTCCTTTTTCAGCAAATTTATCTTTAAGCTCTTGAATATCTTTTGCTTTATTTGACTTTAAACAATAATATGAGTTATAAAATTGTTTAAAGATCCATTGTGTCCATTTGTAATAATTTTTATCGGATGTTCGTATCTCTCTTGACCAATCATAACTGAAACCCAATCTATCAAGTTGTTTTCTATATCTAGAGATATTATTTTTTGTGGCTAACTCAGGATGTATTCCTGTTTCTATTGCATACTGTTCAGTAGGTAGCCCAAAAGAATCATAACCCATAGGGTGTAAAACATTATATCCCTTAAGTTTTTTATACCTTGCATATATATCTGAAGCAATATATCCTAGCGGATGTCCTACATGAAGACCAGCNCCTGAAGGATATGGAAACATATCAAGAACATAGAATTTTNGTTTTTTTTGATCTTCATGTACNGAATANGTTTGATTTTCAAACCAATATTTCTGCCATTTTTNTTCTATTTTACGAAAATCGTACTTCATTTTTGTTGAGTTAGTTAAGGCAAAGTTAATGAATAACTTCAAACTAAAATAGAATTTTATATTTTAGCAAACTATATGGCATTTGAAACTAAAAAAANNTTTACTTCTTCTNTTTTTTCATCTTCANTATCAGTAGTTATAAGTCTATCACTTGTCTTATTTATTGTNGGAACTTTATTCTTAGTTTTAATTAATGCTCAAAAATTATCTGANTATGTTAAGGAAAATATAGGTTTTTCTGTAATGCTTGAAGAAANCACTAGTGAGCTAGACTGNTTGCGCTTTCTTAAAGAGATAGATGCCAATAATTTTTCTAAAAGTGCAATCTTAGTATCAAAAGAACAAGCAACAAAAGAACTTAGAAATGAATTAGGAGAGGATTTTGTAGATTTTTTGGGTTACAGTCCTCTTCTGTCTTCAATTGANGTAAAGCTNAATGCTAATTATGCCAACCCNGATAGTTTACTTAAAATAAAAAATCAACTANATAAAAACAAAAATGTATTTGAAGTGTATTATCAAGAAGATTTAGTTGAAAAAATTAANAGTAANGTTAATCGAATTNCAATCTTTTTGCTTGCNTTTTGCTCTTTATTATTAATAATTGCTTTTGTTCTTATCAATAATACTATTAGGCTTTCCGTNTACTCAAAAAGGTTTATAATTAGNACTATGCGANTAGTTGGAGCTAAAAACTCATTTATTCAAAAACCATTTCTTNTAAATGGTTTGTATCAAGGTTTATATGGCGCAATTTTTGCTATCTTTATGTTAATTGGTTCATTACAACTAATACAAAAAGAAGCTATACATNTTTTAAATATCTCTGATTTNAAAGTTATAGGNACTGTGTTTCTTTTAATATTTACATTTGGAATATTTATTAGCTGGATATCTACCTATTTGTCCGTAAAAAAATATATTAAACTAACTGAACATAAACTATATAAATAAACAATTATGGATTTTGTATTTAAAAAGAAAAATTTTACTCTACTTTTTGTTGGAATAGCATTTATTCTTAGTGGTCTAATTTTAATGATTGGAGGNGGATCAGAAGATCCANCAAAGTTTTCTGATGANATCTTTAACTTTCAAAGATTAACNCTAGCTCCTATANTAATTACTATTGGATTTATTATTGAATTTTTNGCGATTATGNTANTCACTAAAANTGNNGAAGACAAAAAATAAATGGAAATAATTAATGCTATTATTCTTGGTATNATCCAGGGACTTACAGAGTTTCTTCCTGTNAGTAGCAGCGGTCATTTAGAAATTGNAAAAAAATTACTCGGTCAAGAAATAGTTGGNGAAAAAAGTCTTTTAATGACTGTAGTTTTACATTTTGCAACAGCTTTAGCNACCTTATTTGTTTTTAAAAATGAGGTGCTCTCAATTATAAAAGGNTTATTATTATTTGATTTTAAAAATGANGAATTTAAATTTTCTTTGAAAATTATATTATCAATGATTCCCGCTNTGTTTATTGGNTTAGTCTTNGANAAAGAGGTAAAACAATTGTTTAGCAGCGGCATCTTTTACATAGGNATAATGTTNATAATAACTGGTNTTTTACTCTTATTTGCAGACAAATCTAAACCNAGTAGTAAAAACATNAACTATNAAGATTCTCTNTTAATAGGANTTTCGCAAGCAATTGCAATTATTCCAGGAATTTCAAGATCAGGAGCTACAATTTCAACCTCTGTTCTTTTAGGTATTGANAAAGAAGNTTCNGCTCGTTTTTCATTTTTAATGGTTGTNCCTCTAATTTTNGGAAAAATATTGCAAGATTTTTTTTCTGGTAATATTNTTTATGAAGATACAATTTTTACAAGCTTACTAGNTGGCTTTTTTGCAGCATTAATTACTGGTTTTTTTGCNTGCAAACTAATGATTAGTATTGTCAAAAAAAGCAAACTAAAATACTTTTCNATTTATTGTTTTTTAGTTGGATTGTTNACTCTCATTTATTCAANCTAAAATTATGTTAGANCCTCTNAGTTCATTAGATGAAATTTTAANTGGTAAAATTTTATTAATAAATAAACCTCAAAACTGGACTTCATTTGATGTTGTAAAAAAAATTAAATCAANAATNAAACAAAAACATAATATTTCAAAAGTTAAAATTGGACATGCTGGTACTCTCGANCCANTNGCTACTGGACTTCTTATTATTTGCACTGGAAAGTTTACNAAGAAAATAGCTGAAATACAAGAACAAAAGAAAACTTATNTAGGAGAACTANTTTTAGGTAAAACCACNCCNTCTTATGATCTTGAAACTANNTTTGATGCACATTTTCCAACTCAACANATTAATCACGAAATGCTAATTGCAGCATCAAAAAGTTTTATTGGAAAAATTAATCAAANNCCNCCNTTATATTCTGCTCTTAAAGTNAAAGGAGAGCGATTATATCATAAGGCTAGNNGAGGNGAANAAGTAAAAATATCAAGTAGAAAAGTAGANATATCAAATTTTATTTTAACAGATATTTTACTTCCAAAAATNCAATTTAAAATTGTTTGTAGTAAAGGAACATATATTAGATCTATTGCTTATGANTTTGGNAAAAAAGTTGATAGCGGNGCATATTTAAGTTCTTTAAAAAGAACAAAGATTGGTGAATANATGCTATCTAATTCATTNGAAATAANTGATCTCTTAAATTAAAAGTATNTTTTTCTTGACATCGNCTTTTGTATATACTATCTTTGAANAAAAATTGGAATATGAAATATAAATTGTCAATGTTTGATTTTGCTCTNCCTCAATCTAGAATTGTTAACAANCCTAGAGAAAATCGTGAAGATGCAAAATTGATGATCTTAAATCGTGAGACAAATGATATNCAACACTCAANAATGGAAAATTTTGGNGATTNTTTTGATGAAGGAGATGTNGTTGCAATAAATAACACCAAAGTTTTTCCAGCACGTCTATATGCAAATAAAGAAAAAACNGGAGCTAAAATTGAAGTTTTTCTTCTTCGAGAGCTTAATAAAAAGAATAGGCTATGGGATGTTCTAGTAGANCCTGCTAGAAAAATTAGAATAGGTAATAAACTTTTTTTTGGTGAGAATGATGAATTAATCGCTGAAGTTATTGACAACACCACTTCTAGAGGAAGAACTTTACGTTTTCTTTTTGATGGAAATCATGAAGAATTTAAATCCACATTAAATATGCTTGGTGAAACTCCATTGCCAAAACATATAGGTAGAACACCAACATCAATGGATAACGAAAGATTCCAGACAATTTATGCTAAACACGAAGGAGCCATTCATGCACCAACTGCAGGAATGCACTTTAGTAAAATTACTATGAAAAAAATGGAGATAAAAGGGATAGACTTTGTTCCTATCACTCTACACGTGGGGCTTGGTACGTTTAATGAAATTATGGTTGAAGATCTATCAAAACATAAAATGGAATCCGAAGAAATATTTATTCCAGAAAAATCAGCTAAGATTATTAATAATTCAAAAAAACTTAATAAAAAAGTATGTGCGGTTGGTACAACTGTAATGAGAACTCTTGAAAGTTCTGTGTCAACTAAAAATGAATTGATACCTTTTCATGGATGGACTAATGTGTTTTTATTTCCCCCATATAATTTTCATGTTGCAAATTGTATGCTAACAAATCTTCATTTACCCAAATCATCTCTGATGATGCAAGTTGCGGCCTTTTCAGGGCTAGATTTGCTAAAGAAAGGTTACAAAGAGGCCATTTCGAAGAAATATAATTTTCATACATACGGAGATGCTATGCTCATTTTATAATTATGAATAAAACAGCTTTAATACTAGCTGCTGGTTTTGGTGAAAGAATGAAAGCATCTATGCCAAAACAATTCTTACTTTTAAATAATAGACCTATATTAATGCAAACAATAAATAAATTTGCTGATTTTGATGACATAATAGTTGTTATTAATCAGGCATATTTTAATTTATGGGATAAATTATGCGCAAAATATAGCTTTACAATTAAACATAAAGTAATCGCTGGTGGAGAAAATAGATTTAATTCTGTTAAAAATGGTCTACGTCTAATTTCAGATGATTGCGTAGTAGCTATTCACGATGGTGTTAGACCTTTTGTGTCAAAAACTTTAATTAATAAAATAATAAATAAAGTAATGGTTGGAAGTAAAAATATTGGGCTAGTTCCAACAATTCCAATTAAAGATTCCATCTGTATAATAAAAAAAAAATTTCAACATATTGATAGAAATAATATGTTTTTAATACAGACTCCTCAATGTTTTTTTAGCGAAAACATAAAAAAAGCATACAAACAGGAATTTCAAAATTCATTTACAGATGACGCTTCTGTATTTATTAAAAATAATGGAAAAATAGACACTGTAGTAGGTGAGGAATCAAATATAAAAATTACTACACAAGAAGATTTAAAAATTTTTTCGCACCTAATTCAATAGCGGTTTAACAACACTTTCATTGGTTAGCTTAAAGTTTTTAATGTTTGTGATTAAGTTTAATCCAGGATTTTTGCCTTCAGTAATTGAACCTAAAGAATTGAATTTTAATGCTTTAGCCCCATTTAAACACCCGATTTTCAATAATGTGTTTAAACAATATGTTGAGTTGTTCTGAATAATTAAAAGTTCTTCTAAAATAGACAAATTTTCATTTGAGGCTAAGCTATCGGTACCTACGCATAAAGTGTCTTTGTCAAATTTATCATAACTTGGTAAAACTCCTTCAATAAATAAATTTGCTTTTGGACAAGTACAGCATAATTTGTTTTCAACTTCTATTTTTTTTGCAAATGTATTATGCACAAAAATTATTTGTTTATTAAAATTATTAATCAATTCATAACTGTTTGGTGTTTCGCTCCAGATTGATAAATCTGCCTCTAGTTGTTTTAACCATTTAAATATATTTCCTTCTTTTTTTTGCAAATAATCTCTCTCCGATTCTGTTTCTAAATTGTGAATAGAAATTAAATCATTCTTTCCCACATAATTTAAAATCATATGCATTAATCTTGGATGAACGCCGTAAGTTGAATGTGGTACAATCGTTGATTTTAAATTATATTTAACAAACTTGTTATATAACCACTTTGCATAATTAAAGCATTGGTCAACTTGATTATTTTTAACTCCATATAACTCAATAAAATTATAATATTTTAAATTATTCTTTACTTTTTGTTTTAAAGTATAATCTGTATTACAAATGTCACCAACACCCATAATTCCATTTTTAATCATTAAATTTTCTGCATATTCAATTGCTTCATGAATATTTTCATTATTGATTTTTTTTAATTGTAATTCTTTAATAAAATCTACAAGGCCTACTTGCTTTGATATTTTATTTTGCAAATAACTAAGCTCTAAATGACAATGAGTGTTTATAAATCCTGGACATATTATACCCTCAAATACTTCAAGTTTATTTGTTGGTATTTTTTTTCGAGAATCTATTACTGAAATAATTTTTCCTGATTTATCAACATTTACCACTCCTTCTTTGATAGGTTTTTGATCTAATGGAAATAAATAATCTGCTGTTAAAAATCTCATAGAACAAAAGTACTATATCTTTGCAAAATTATGTCCAATAAAAAAGATATACGACTTTTAAGTTTAAATGAACTTATCTTATTCTGTAAAGAAAATAAATTGCCTACATATAGGGCAAAACAAATTTATGAATGGTTATGGAAAAAAAATGTTAAATCTTTTGATGATATGAGCTCTATTTCACAAAAAACAAGAAATATGCTTAAGGATGTTTTTTGGATAAACAACATTAAAGTTTACTCACAAGATATAAGCATAGATAATACGATAAAATATGGATTAAGATTACATGACCAAAATATAGTTGAAGGTGTTTTAATTCCGTCAAAGAAGAGAATTACAGCATGCATATCTTCTCAAGCAGGATGTAGTTTGTCTTGCAACTTTTGTGCTACAGGAAAATTAACGTTAAAGCGTAATTTAACGTCATCTGAAATTTATGACCAAGTTTTTTTACTTAATGAAGAATCAAAAAAATATTTTGAAAAACCAATTACAAATATTGTATATATGGGAATGGGAGAGCCTCTTTTAAATTATAAATGCTTACTTGAGAGTATAGATTTTATTACCACAAAAAAAGGCTTGAACATGTCTCCTAAAAGGATAACCGTTTCTACAGTTGGAATTGCTAAANTAATTAAAAAATTAGGTGATGANATGGTAAAATTTAATCTTGCAATTTCATTACATTCAGCTGAAGATTCAAAAAGAAGTAATCTAATGCCTATTAATAATAACATTAACNTAAATCAATTAAAAGAGGCTGTTGAATATTTTTATAAAAAAACAAAGACNAGAATAACATATGAATATATACTTCTAAAAAATATTAATGATTCAATAAATGATGCTAAAAAACTACTNGATTTTATTAAAATCNCACCATGTAAAATAAATTTAATTGAGTATAACACTGTTNCTGATTTTGAATTTGANAAGAGTACAAATAAAAAAACAGATTTGTTCATAAACTTTTTAGAAAAACATAATGTTATTGTAAATTTGAGAAAAAGCAAAGGAAAAGATATNAATGCNGCATGCGGTCAATTAGCAAATCAAANTGAATTGANATAACTAAATTTTTATTANAAAATTAATGANTGATNTAAAAAAAATAACCGTNCCAATAAAAAATGAAATGGAATTATTTGAAAAAAAATTCAAAGAATCTGTTTCNAGNGANGTNGCTATAGTAGATAAAATCATGCACTATATCATAAAACGAAAAGGNAAACAAATAAGACCTATTTTTGTTTTCTTATCGGCAAAACTTTTTGGGAAAATTTCTAAATCATGNTATACCGCCGCTTCTCTTATAGAACTATTACATACTGCTACACTAATACATGATGACGTAGTAGATGANTCTAATCTNAGACGTGGTGTTTTTTCTATTAATGCNGTCTGGAAAAATAAGATTGCTGTGCTTGTTGGGGATTTTTTNTTAAGTAAAGGTCTTCTTTTGTCTGTAAAAAATANAGAATATAAAATGCTTGAGATTATGTCTANTGCTGTTGAAAAAATGAGTGANGGAGAATTATTGCAAATGGAAAAATCAAGAAAACTAAATGTTTCAGANGCAGATTATTATAAAATTATTAGAAAAAAAACAGCTNCCTTAATATCCGCTTGTTGTGAAAGTGGNGCTGTTGCATCCAAACAATGTGATNCTNTCCGNGAAAAAATGCGTTTATTCGGNGAGTACGCTGGAATGGCNTTCCAAATNAAAGATGATCTTTTTGACTACGAATCGAATATAAATATTGGCAAACCAAAAGGCATTGATATTAAAGATAAGAAATTAACTTTACCTATAATTTATAGTTTAAATAAGGTCTCNTACANTCAAAAAAGAACAATTATTAATACTGTAAAAAAAGATTATGACAACGATGAGAAAATAATTGAATTATATAATATTGTAAAATCCAGCGGCGGTATCGATTACTCTAAAAAAATTATGNNNGAATATCATGATAANGCTATTGATATANTAAACGAATTTGANGATAATNACGCTAAAAACAGTCTCATGNTGTTGCTCAAATTTATAATAAANAGGAAGAAATGATTGATTCNGATACAATTGATAAGATCTTTGAAGCCGCNAAAATTGAAGAAATAATAGGTGATTTTGTTGAGCTAAANAAAAGAGGCGTNAACTTCCTTGGAAGATGTCCTTTCCATAATGAAAANACTCCATCATTTACAGTTTCNCCTACTAAAGGAATTTACAAATGCTTTGGCTGTGGNAANGGNGGGAATGTTGTAAATTTTATTATGGAAATCGAACACTATAACTATCCTGAAGCGCTAAAATATATAGCTAANAAATATAATATTGAAGTNGTTGAAAATGAGCTCACTTTTGAACAAAAGGATAAAAAAAATAAAAAAGATAATCANTATTTAATTACAGACTACNCAAAAAATATNTTTAAAAAAAATCTAAATAGTAACGAAGGAAAAAANATTGCNNTAAGATATTTTAAAGAAAGAGGNATATCAGATCATATGATTGAAAAATTTGAGCTTGGTTATGCAATNTCAAGNNCAAATTTTTTNACAACTACAGCATTAAAAAATAATTATAACNCNCAACTACTAATCGATGCTGGATTATCATTGGCTAATGAAAATAATAATAAGATNGTAGATCGTTTTAAAGANCGAATAATTTTTCCAATTCATAGCTTTACAGGAAGAGTACTCGGATTNGGNGGAAGAGCNCTAAAAGAAAGTGCAAAAGCAAAATACTTAAANTCNCCTGAAACCTTAATATACCATAAAAGCAAAGTTTTATATGGATTATANCAAGCTAAAACTGATATAAAAAAAGAAGATGAATGTTATATAGTTGAAGGTTATACTGATGTAATTTCTTTATTTGACAAAGGAATTAAAAANGTTGTNTCGGCATCAGGTACAGCTTTAGGTGTAGAGCAACTTAGATTAATNTCCAGAATAACTGAAAANATAACGTTATTGTTTGATGCTGATGATGCAGGAATAAAAGCTACTTACAGANCNATTGANCTTGCTTTACAAGAAGGNCTNGANGTCAANACAGTTNTTTTNCCTGAGGGTGAAGATCCTGATTCATTTTCNAAAAATAGNAGTAAAGAAGAACTAAAANNATNTTTANAATCAGAAAAACTTAATTTTATTGACTATAAAATNTTTATTTCAAAATTAAATTCAATTNNAGATCCNAAAAAAATTACTATTATAAANAGAAATATATTTTCTTCANTAGCTCAAATTAATGATNCATTAGTTAGAAGTGAATACTGTAAANTATATNCTAAAAAATTGAATGTTAATGAAGAAGTNATGNTAAAAGAGATATCTAAAATTAGGTCTAATATTAATTTTCATATNAATAAAACGAATAATCCNCAGCTAGTTAATAAAACTAAACATNTCAATGATGAAGCTAAACTTTATCCNNATGAAGAAGAAATTATTAGANTATTAATTAATTATGGNAATGAAAAAATCAATTATGANAATGGTACTATTAGTGTCGCNGACATGATAATCAATGATTTAAAAATTGATAATATCTGCTTTAGCCATTCTGTTTTAAATAAAATTTATATCAAAATAATCACTGAATATTCAAAGAATAATATTATTGATATTGANNNATTAATAAAAGAATATGATCATGAAATAANCCCTATAGTTNTTAATCTTATAAGCAACCAACACTCAATTAGNGTNAATTGGAAAGAGCAACATAAAATTTTTACNGTNCNTGAAAATCAAAAAATGCGCAAAACAACTGAAAAAGCTATTCTTTCATTAAAAAAATGTCACNTAGATATAAAGATAAAAAATTTACAAGAGAAAATTAATTTTGAAAACAANGACTTATCTNNACTTAAAGAATTAAATGATTTAACAAAAATCAAAACAGAAATNGCAAAAATACTTGGTAGAAATGTTGGATAAATTTTTATTNANACTNTTTAATNTACTTTTTTCTTTGAATCTTTTTTGCCAAAAAAGTANTNTTGAACANGCGGGTGATATAATTCAAATTGTATTGCCAGCCACCGCATTTACATCACAAGTNTTTTTANATAAAGTCGATTCCGAGGCAACTACATTTATAAAATCAATGGGNGCNTCTTTTGTTGTTACTCATACAATTAAAAGAGTGGTNAATAAAGAANGACCTAACGGAGGTGATTTTTCTTTCCCCTCTGGNCATACATCTGCAGCATTTACAGGAGCCGCTTTTATAGACTATAAATTTGGTTTNAAATATGGNNTACCTGCATACATACTTGCATCATTTGTTGGCTGGAGTAGNGTNNACGCAAAAAAACATGATTATATAGATGTTCTTGGTGGCATTATTGTTGGTGTAGGTTGTGTTGAATTATTTNCTTCAAAAACAAAAAATTATAGTATTAATTTTTCTTATGACTCTCAACCAAATATAATTTTTAATGTTCNTTTAAATTAANTAANATCTAAATTTTGAAGAATTTTAGTTTGTTTTAAGATTGAATATTTGTGAATTATTTCAAAAATTTCGTATACGAAATTTTCATCTAAATCTAATTTTTCTCCTTTTTCCNTTCTTGTATCTAAAATTTCAAACCATCTTTTAAGCTGAAATACAGTTATTCCATTTAAGTNTTTNAAATTAGCAATTTGTTTAACTANNTNTTCTCTACGCATTAATAACTCTAATATTTTCATGTCATAATTATCAATATCANGTCTAAANGATNGTAATTGACTACTAATATTATNATCTTTTAGCTCTGAACTTCTTAANATCAATCCATTAACAATNTCGATCAAATTTTTGGGNGAAATTTGTTGTTNTCGATCACTTAAAGCAATTTTCGGATCAAAATGTGATTCAATCATTAATCCATCTAAANCTAGATCCATTGCAATNTGNCTAATATCTTTAACATACTTGCTATTTCCAGATATATGACTTGGNTCACAAATTATTGGTATTTCGGGATTTGCTTTTCTAAACTTTATTATTTTTTCCCACCTAGGTTCATTTCTNAATGTTGAACNTGTATCATTATAAAANCCNCTATGAACAGCAACTAAATTATTTACACCCTGTTTTTTAAGCCTTTCAAACGCNCCAATCCACAAATTAATATCAGGATGAGTNGGATTTTTNATTAAAANAGGNATATCATGNCCTTTTAAAGCCTGCGCAATTTCTTCAACATAAAATGGNTTNACAGTTGTTCTAGCTCCAATCCACAACATATCAATATTTGATTTTAAACATGCATCAACATGCTTTGGTGTTGCTACTTCNGTGCAAACCTTGATTTCAAGTTCTCGCTGAACCTTATTTAACCAATTTAANCCTTTTTCACCTACTCCTTCAAAGTTATTTGGTTTAGTTCTAGGTTTCCANAGACCNGCTCGAAAAACATCAACTANTGATTTAATAGNNTTTGCAGTTCTTANTACTTGTTTTTCAGATTCTGCACTACATGGNCCAGAAATTATAAACGGNCNNTTTTTTTCTAATTTGTTAATTAACATAATTGCAAGTAAAAGTANCTATATTTTATTTTTTAGAAACAATNATCACAAATTCTCCTTTTGGTTTTTTTAATTCNTAATAATTAATGATTTCAATAATTTTNCCTCTTTTATTTTCTTCATGAATCTTTGAAATNTCTCTAGAAACACTAATAAGTTGGTCAGAACCAAGAAGTTCAGATAATTGTTTTAATGTTTTAAGTAATCTGTGTGGNGACTCATANAGTATAAATGTNATNTCATANTCAACAAGCATTTTTAATCTTTTTGTTCTTCCTTTTTTATTTGGCAAAAACCCCTCAAAAATAAATCGATCACAAGAAAAACCTGAGCTAACTAGTGCTGGNAAGAATGCGGTTGNGCCTGGCAAACATTCAGTTTNTATATTGTGTTTCATACATTCTCTTACCAATAAAAATCCAGGNTCTGATATTGAAGGAGTTCCCGCATCTGANACTAGAGCAATNTGTATCCCNGAAAGTAATTTGTTAATCCATGCCTGTAATTTTTTATGTTCATTAAATGTATGNTATGAAAACATTTTTGTTTTAATATCATAATGAGATAATAATTTTTTTGTTTTTCTAGTATCCTCTGCTAAAATTATATCAACACTATTTAATATATTAACTCCTCTATATGTTATATCTTTTAAGTTTCCAATTGGCGTAGGNACTAAATATAATTTGGACATNATTTAATTTTTATAAATATAATGGATAAAATTTTATTTCTGGAGATATCATTATTGTTGGTGCAGGAAAATGAATATAGTTTAACCAATGTTTTATCTTATTAGNAATNGGNGTATTCCATTTTTTAANCANTTTGGGAATATCATAATCCAAAGCTATATACCATTCNTTTTTGCCNCCACTTTTTTGACTGTTTTCANTTANATATTGACTGTCATCTAANCCAAATCCAACTGCAANATTTAACCATTCTGGAAAAAATGANTTTTCATATANATNATNTGAATTTATTGTAATCCAGTAAGTTTGATTAGGATAATCNTCATGCCAATTTATGCTGNTAATTTCTTTGCCACGTTGTTTTTCAAGCTGTATATATTTATCTGTCCACTTATAGTAAGAAAANTTAAAATTAATATTTTTAAAAAANTTATACTTATGCTGAAAAAACGGATAAAANGCTCCTGCTGTTCCTGTAGCTAAATCTAAATAACTAAACCCCCAATATGGAGCATACGCATCCTTTATTTCAATTGCCAACTGCAAACTGGTTCCTCCAANNGCTCCATATAAAAGTGANTTTTTCTTNTTCATTCCGGACCACAACATTGNTGATTTAAAAANATCTGCAGCAAATAATCCCCCCATAAAATGCCCAAATTTATCCACATTTTTTGCATATATTAAATCTGCTCCGTCATCAAAATGAAAAGATGTTTTATTATCTGCCCACCAACTATTTTCAATATAATAATATGTGGANGCTAATGAAANTGNAATAGTAGATCCTGCTATNAANAATTTATTTTTACTNAGCATAATTGTGTCAGATTGTGAANTNCAATNAGTTGAAAAAAGTAAAAAGNATAAATTTATTATAAATAATCTAAAATTCATCTNTGCTATTTGTTTTATATTAGCAAACATAAATATAAAGCAAACAATTATATATGTTTTTTGAACCAAAAATATATTCCAACATATCAAGTGGTAGTGTTGANGTTATTTGTGGATCTATGTTTTCAGGAAAAACTCAAGAACTTATAAGAAGACTAAAAAGACTGAAGGTTGCTAAAAAAAAATTTATAGTTTTNAANCCTGCTATTGATATTAGATATGATAAAAATAAAATTGTATCACACAATAANGACTTTNTAAATGCAACTGTAGTAAATAATATTGCAGAAATAAAAGAGCTTATTTCAGATGAAGATGTTATTGCAATAGATGAGGCACAATTTTTTGATAAAACTTTGATTTCTTTGTGTAATGATTTAGCCAATANGGGTAAACGNATTATAATTTGTGGCCTTGACATGGATTATTTAGGNGTNCCTTTTGGNNTAATGCCATCATTAATGGCGATTTCTGATNGTATTACTAANCTTCACGCTATTTGNTCTGACTGTGGTGATACTGCTAACTATTCATATAGAAAAGGTNTTGATCAAGATAGAATAGTAATAGGTGAAAAAGATGAATATAAAGCNCTTTGTCGAGTATGCTTTACTAAGAAAAAAAACTGTGAATAATATCCANGAAACNATATTAACAGTTGATTTAGAAAAATTAGCAAAAAATTTTATTTATTTAAAAANCCTTNTTGCGCCAAAAACAAAAATTATTGGNGTTGTTAAAGCTTTTGGATACGGACATGGGGATTTAGAAATAGCAAAAAAATTAGAAAAATTAGGTGTATATGCATTGTGGGTAACTGATTTTGAAGAAGCAATAAACTTAAGAAAAGGTGGTNTTAAAACTAAGATTATTGTTGCTAATCCTGGATCTAAAAGCTATAATGAAATTATAAAATATAAAATTGATGTTATTATTTATAATNATAAAATGTTACAACTTTATATTTTGAACAAAAAGCCTGTAAACGTACACATNAAATTTAACACCGGAATGAACAGGTATGGATTTGATAAAGAGGATATTCCAGCNTTAGCATCTNTAATAAAAAACAATCCTCATCTTAATNTATTATCNACTTGCTCACATTTATCAGATGCTGAAAATGAAGTGTCTAAAAAATTTGCAAAAAAGCAAATTGACTTATTTAAGCAGATTTCNTCAAAGTTCAANAATTTAATTGAGAAAAAAACTTTATCNCATATTTTAAATACGTATGGTNTTTTAAATCATTCTTNAGATTGCTTAGATGCTGTTAGAATTGGAATTGGATTGTACGGNTGNACTAAAAATAAATTTTTATCACCAATAGCNNCTCTAAATAGTNTTNTAACTCAAACCCGAAAAGTCAATCGAGGTGANCGTNTTGGATATGGAAANAGTTTTGTTTGTGAAAAAGATATGCNGATTGCTGTTGTTCCAATTGGTTATGCAGACGGNCTNAATAGANGNCTTAGNAATAAAGTNGGAAATATTGTCTTNAATAACAANAACTGTCCTATNATAGGTAAAATTAGTATGGGNACTTTAACCATTGACATCACTAATGTAAATGCCTCTGAAGGTGATGTGGTAGAAGTTTTTGGNATNAATAATTCTATTCTATCAATTGCTAATTCTATTTCNACTATTCCATATGAAATATTATCATGTCTTAATAGACGAATTAAANGNGTCTATATTAATCCNTAGTCTTGTANTTGATAAAAAGGNTATACATATAAATGTACATTANTAATATTGAAAAGATATATAAATATGAGTCAATNGTCATAAGAAACAAAAAACTAATGGGTAGTAAAATTTTTTGACAANTAGAATTTNTTACAATTAAACTTTTAATTTTATAATAGAAAACNATAANTAANAAAACNAATCCAATCAATCCCAGCTCATATAAGACAAATAGATANTTATTATGNGGNGTCATNTGTCTAGCATAACCTTTTCTATATGCTGGACNNTTATCAAAATTNTACTTAAANCTTCCTGTTCCGTAGCCTAAAATAGGTTTTTGAATAAATTNATTTATTGTCCAGNATGCTAAAACAAACCTTGGCTCCTTTTGTTGAATTTCTTTTTTATCAATATTNCTTAATCTATGATAAGTAGTATCAANNCTNTTTTTNTAGTTATCACTTANATTATATGCCAATACNTGAANNAATGTAAAAGNAAAAAGAAAAAATACAAGACGTATAANTTTTTTCTTGTTAAANAATATTATATAATAAANACTNTAACAAATTATCAATAGTTGTCCAGCCCTNCCAGATTCTTGAAAAACACTANTGAAANAACAACAAATTATTAANGCATGTATCCACAAACTNTTTTTTCTATTGTTGAAGTATAAAAAAGATAATAAAAATCCAAANGCTAAAATTATATTNTGATAATTATATGTTGTAAAAACTACATTTCTTGAATTGATAAAAGAAAANTATTCAGAAAGATGTTTTATATAATTTAGATCCTGTAATATTGCTATTACAGAAACACATACTANTGTTGATAACAGAACTACAATAGANNTTTTTATTGTNCTTTTTTTAAAATTAACTGTAATCAAAACTGGAAGCAATATCAGCAGTGCAAGNCGTTGAAAAATCCAGGCTGAATTATTATGATTTTCACCCCACAGCATGCCNAATATGTTCCAGCAAAAAAAAATGAANANAAAAATTATCCATTTTTNAGAAAACATTGACTTTATNTTAAATCTAATATTTCCNTCAAATATCCATAAAAANATTATGAGNGCCAGNACTATATTTGTGGCNGCTACTGATACAGGAATAGTNATCCCTAATAAAACAAAAAGTGATTGTAATATGCTGTTAGCTTTATATCGCATATAATAAAACCNTAAATGAAGATAGGCNTGNGCTNTTANACATTATTAAATATTTAACAAAGCATTATACTCTTTTNCATTTTCAAGTATTTCAATTGCTTTTTTAANATCTTCATCAAAATTTANACTTGCTTTTATTCTTCCTTTTTGATAATAATATCGACTCATTATTTCACCTGTTAATATTTCCTTTATTATCTGCTTATTTTTATTTATATCATCTTTCTTACTATCATAATATTTACTNAGNAGAAGATTCATTTCTTCTTCAATTTCACTAAAATAATTTTCTGTTTTTGATTTTTCTTTTAATGATTCAATTGCNGCTTCAGTTTTTGTTTTATACTCATATTTTTTATCAGATAAAAAATAAACAAAGTCTGAAAANTCTTGTTCAGTCAAAATAAAATCATACTNTAATTGGTCNTTATTAATTCTAAAATCAGTTGCAAAATCAAAAAACAATCTTTCTTTAACNAAAGATTTAATAAGATTTACAGGNTATTCTTCANTAGTTATTATNTCTGGTGTTATACCGCCTCCGTCATAAACCTTTCTTCCATTTCTTGTTCTAAACTCTGTAAGCAAAGAATCTGCAATTACACCAACAGAACCATCTTCATTTCTGNTTGAATAATCTATAGCTTGAATACACCTTCCGCTAGGGATATAATATTTAGCGACTGTTAATTTTAATTCAGANTTATAAGGTAGCTTTCTAGTTTGCTGAACTAATCCTTTTCCAAAACTCTTTTTACCTATTATAACNCCTCTGTCAAGATCTTGAATTGATCCNGAAACAATTTCTGATGCTGATGCNGAAGTATTGTTAATTAANACAACTAAAGGNANGTTTNTAAATATTGNATTTTTCTTTGCAATATACTCTTTGTCCCAAGAGTTTATCTTTCCTTTAGTNCTTACAATAAGTTCCCCCTTATCAATAAAAAGATTAGCTATATCAACAGANTCATTTAACAAACCTCCAGGATTACTTCTTAAGTCAAGAATTAANCCTTTTAAATCTTTTTTATTACTTAGNTCAACAATNGATTTTTTTAGTTGTTCTGCACANCCTCTAGTAAAGCTTCTTAATTTAACATATCCAATNTCATCATTTATGTAATCTGAGTATGGAACACTATTTATTGTAACTTTCTCTCTATCAAAAATAACAGTAAANGGCTNTNNAACTGATTTTCTCTCNATTAATAANCTAACTGATGTTCCTGGTTGTCCTTTTAAAATTTTACTNACTTCCTCAGTACTTTTATTCTTTGCTGATGTTCCNTTAATCTCTAATATCTTATCTCCAGCCATAAGACCACTTTTTTGTGCTGCAAAACCTTCATATGGCTCACTAATATATACATGTTCNTCTCTTTTGGTGATGACAGCTCCTATACCTCCATATTGGCCAGTAGTCATAAACCTAAAGTCTTCAATNTCTGACTCTGGAATATAAGTNGTATANGGNTCGAGAGACTCTAGCATATGGTCTATACTTTCTTTCATTAANTCTCCTGGATCTGTATCNTCAACGTACAAAGAATTTANCTCTTTATACAAACTATTGAAAATATCTAAGTTTTTTGCAATCTCAAAATAAGANTCGGATACNCCTGTTGAAAAAATTGCAANTGATGACATTACAATTGTTAGTAAAACTATTTTTAATTTCTTTTTCATATTNATTATTTTATTGGATCATATCCNCTANCTCCCCAGGGATGACATTTACTAATTCTTTTAATAATCATCTTAACAGCAGTAATCAAATCTTTTTTTTTAATNGCTTCTAAAGCATAATTTGAGCATGTTGGTGTAAATCTACATGATGACNGAGTAAAAGGAGAAANAATCCTNTGGTATATTATTATTAATGTTTTTAAAATAAACTTCATATTNCTTTTANTAAACGTTGTAAAATTAAATTTATTTTTACTTCTATATCTTTATATNTAATCACTTTTTCACTNGNGTAAATNAAAGCGATTTTTACCTGCTTTTTTTTATCCTTAAGTTTAAGAATATANTTTTCTTTTTTTTTTCTTATTACCTCTCTTATTCTTCTTTTAAGCAAGTTTCTNGTACATGCAAGCTTAATTTTTTTCTTTGGCACACTAATTAAAATATTAAACCAATTATCGTAACTACTAGATGTTNAATATACAACTTGGAATTCATCAATTAAAAATCTATNACCTGATTTAAAAAGTTGATCAATTTTTTTTTTGTGATTAATTATTTCTNTTTTNTGAAGTGTTTGCATACAAATTAGAAAGTAGCTAAAAGCTATTTATCTTCTTCTTTTATTTGCTTCTTTAATATACTGGTCTAATGCCATTGACATNGATGGTGCCTTTTTTGTNGGNGCNGCAATATCAACTCTTAAATTATTTTTTTCTACAGATTCNATAGTTGAAGAACCAAAAACAGCTAATCTCGTTTCTGCTTGTTCAAATTTTGGAAAATTTGTTAACAAAGACTTGATTCCTGTTGGACTGAAGAAAACTAAAACATCATATTTTACTTCAGACAAATCTGATAAATCCGAGCAAGCAACCTTGTATAATGCTGCTTTTGTAATTGAAAGACCGCTTTCTTCAAGAGAANTNTTTTTTTGTNTTTTTANTGCATCTGAACAAGGGTATAAAAACTTAGATTCTTTATGNTTTTGCATAATAGGNATTAANCTAACTAAACTTTGTTCTCCTGTAAATATTTTTCTTTTTCTATAAACAATAAAATTTTGCAAATAATGCGCTATAGCCTCTGAAACACAAAAATATTTAGTGAAATCAGGTATTCTCAATCGNAGCTTNTCCATCATTCCNAAATAATGATCCATAGAATTTTTNGATGTAAAAATTACAGCATCATGGTTNAAAATTGATATTCTTTGTTCTTTAAACTCAATTGCCGANAGNTCTTCCAAATGAATAAATGGTCTATAATCAATCTTCANTTTATGTTTTTTCTCTAAAGCTGCGTAAGGNGATTTTCCCTCNGGCTTNGGTTGGGAAATTAAAATTGTCTTAACTTTTTTCATTACTAAAATAATATAGTTTTTACCAATATCATTATTGGAAAAAATTCAAGCACACAAAGATACAAAAATATATAGAATTTTGATATACCAAATGAGTTATAACCTAGATTTACAAAGCATATTGATTTTAAAAAAACTAATATTAACATTAAAGTATATGTTGTCCAGATTAAAAAATCATATGCATCAATAGAAAAAAAATACATGCAAATTAATAAAGGAAACATAACTATAGCAAAAACCCTATCAAACATCAAGGTAAAGAATAAAATTAGCTTGCTAATTTCCTTTAATTTAAATGAAAACGACAAAAATTTGATTAAGACAAATTTTACAGCGTAATAAGTTAAAATATAAAGCAGGGTTATAAAAATTTTACTTAATGTAAAATATTCTAAAATTTTGGAAATAAATAGTGTGAGGTTTAAGATTATTAGTTGAAAAGTAATTAAATTAACTCTTTCAGTAAAAAAATTGTCTTCACGTANATACTGGTTTGCATATCTTTGAGAAACTGCTCCAAGTACTAATANTTTTNCATACTTATAATACTGACTTCTTAAAATAGCANATAAAAAAAATGAAGTTGTAAATAACAATACAAATATATCTTGATAAATTTTTATGTCTCTTAATATTGCCATTAATTACTTTAACACAAAGATACAAGAACATTCAATTATATATTAATAAATATATATTTTTGCANAGTAATAAAAACCTATAATATGTCAAACGATTTATTTCAAGCTCCNGATTATTTTAATATGGATGAATTACTTTCTGAAGAACACAAACTTATCAGAGAGACNGCNCGNGAATGGGTGAAAAAAGAGATATCACCAATAATTGAAGAGGCTTGTCAACAGGCTACTTTTCCCAAACAAATATTAGGAGGTCTTGCAGAGATAGGAGCTTTTGGACCATATATTCCAGAAGAGTATGGTGGAGCNGGCTTAGATCAAATATCTTATGGTTTAATAATGCAAGAANTGGAGAGAGGAGATAGTGGGATTCGTTCAACTGCATCNGTACAATCTTCTCTTGTTATGTATCCTATTTACAAATATGGTGATGAAGATCAGCGAAAAAAATACCTTNNNAAGTTAGCTTCTGGAGAACTTATTGGTTGCTTTGGATTAACCGAACCCAACCATGGATCTAATCCTGGAGGTATGACAACAAACATTAAAGATGCTGGAGATCACTATATATTAAATGGTGCNAAAATGTGGATATCTAANTCCCCATTTGCTGATATAGCTGTTGTTTGGGCTAAAAATGAAGAAGGAAGAATAAAAGGGGTNATTGTTGANAGAGGTATGGAAGGTTTTACNACTCCAGAAACTCATAATAAATGGAGTCTCAGAGCTTCTGCTACNGGAGAACTTGTTTTTGATAACGTTAAAATNCCAAAAGAAAATATTCTGCCNAATAAAGATGGTCTTGGAGCACCTCTTGGTTGTTTAGATTCTGCTCGTTACGGTATAGCTTGGGGCGCAATAGGTGCTGCNATGGANTGCTATGATACCGCANTAAGATATTCTAAAGAAAGANTACAATTTGGNAAACCAATNGCTGCTTTTCAACTTCAACAAAANAANCTTGCTGAAATGATAACAGAAATCACAAAAGCACAATTTATTACATTAAGNCTTGGTCAGTTAAAAAACGAAGACAGNGCAACATCTGCACAAATATCAATGTGNAAGCGAAATAATGTTGAGATGGCGTTAAACATNACAAGAGATGCAAGACAAATTTTAGGGGGAATGGGTATAACTGGAGANTATTCNATTATGAGACATATGATGAATTTAGAATCTGTTATCACTTATGAAGGNACACATGATATACATNTGCTTATAACCGGCCTAGATATCACTGGAGAAAACGCNTTCAAATAGTGCANAACACTNTTTTTAGAATNGTTGCTTTTGCTGAAGGNGTGTCTTACTTGTTGCTATTATTTATAGCAGTNCCAATNAANTATATTTTATATAATGATTTATTTGTAAAACTATTNGGTATGCCCCATGGGGTGTTTTTTATTATTTACATATTGTTAGCAATTAGATTTNTTTTNATAAAAAAAACATCTNTTAAAGNCAGCATNATTATTTTANTTGCCTCTTTAGTTCCATTTGGAACATTTTATGTGGANAGAAAATACTTAAAATAGTTTATTTTACAAGTCGTGCAACCTTAACCAATTCATCGTACCACTCTTTNCCATACNTCCTTATNANNGGTTCTTTTAAAAAAATNTAGAGNGGNANCTTTAATTTACTTCCGCATGCACATGCNGATNTNCATATTTTTATTTGCTCGTAGTTAATCGCTTCAAAATCTTTNTATGTTGTNGTTCTAATTGGAAANAGATGGCATGAGATGGGTTTTTGAAANGTAATTTTNCCATCATTATANGCTCTNTCAATGGAGCATTTTACAATTCCTTTCTNCTTAAATGAAAACGCACACTCTTTATTNTTTACTAATGTNGTAGTTAAATCGTTTTCAGCGTCTAAAACAGCNACTCCATTTTCTTCAACAGCTTTTATACCTTCTTNAGTCATGTATGGCTTAACATCATTTAAAATTTTTTTAAGTTCTATTTCTTCCTCNNNGGTGATGGGTGCNCCAGCATCTCCTTCTACACAACAAGCTCCTTTACATGATTTAAGATCACACAAAAAATATTTATTAAAAATATCAGTTGANATTATTTTATCTTCTAATTGAATCATAAAAGCAAAACTACAATAAATTACTACTTTTGCATACATGACTAATAATGAAGATATATTTAAGAAGGTTACAGCACATTGTAAAGAATATGGNTTTGTTTTTCAATCATCAGAGATTTATGATGGTCTTGCTGCAACTTATGATTATGGTCCTTTTGGNTCTGANCTAAAAAACAATATTAAAGATTATTGGTGGAAATCAATGGTTAATCTAAATGATAATATTGTNGGTATTGATAGTGCAATTTTTATGCATCCATCTGTATGGAAAGCNTCTGGNCATGTTGATGCTTTTAATGATCCATTAATTGATAANAAAGATTCNAAAAAAAGATATCGAGCAGACAACTTGATNGAAGATTATATTCNAAAAATAAATANTAAAATTGAAAANGATTGCNTAAAGGCTGAAAAAAAGTATGGTGATAATTTTAATCGTCAAGAGTTTTTGTCAACTAACAAAAGAATTNTTGAAAGACAANAAAAGATTGANAAAATAGAAAANAAAATAACTTTNTTTTTAAAAGAAAATGATTTGCCATCNATNAAAAATTTAATTGAAGANCTGGANATAAAATGTCCAATATCGGGAACATGCAANTGGACAGACGTACGTCAGTTTAACTTGATGTTTAAAACANAGGTTGGAGCAAATCAAGATACATCTTCNGANTTATTTTTAAGACCTGAAACAGCTCAAGGTATTTTTGTNAATTACTTAAATGTTCAAAAAACAACTAGATTNAAATTACCNTTTGGTGTTGCGCAGATAGGTAAAGCATTTAGAAATGAAATTATTGCACGTCAATTTATTTTTAGAATGCGAGAGTTTGAACAAATGGAAATGCANTTTTTTGTAAAACCTGGNNAGGAAATGNTTTGGTATGATTATTGGAAAAAAAGTCGTATGCTTTGGCATAAATCATTAGGCATGGGAGAAGAAAATTATCGTTTTCATGATCATGAAAATCTAGCTCATTACGCAAATGCTGCTACTGATATTGAATTTAATTTNCCNTTTGGCTTCAAAGAACTTGAAGGAATTCATTCAAGAACTAANTTTGATTTAAAAGCACANCAAGAAAAATCTGGAANGAANATTAATTTNTTTGACGCTGAAGAACAAGAAAGCTATGTTCCNTATGTAATTGAAACATCAATTGGATTAGANAGACTGTTTTTAGCTGTTTTATGTCACTCTTATAAAGAAGAAAAGCTTGATAACAACGANACNAGAGTTGTTTTAAAAATACCTGCTTTTTTAGCTCCNNTTAAAGTTGCNNTATTGCCTCTTACAAAAAAAGATGGTTTACCTGAAAAGGCAAAGGAAATACTTGGCGAGCTAAAATTACTTTATAATTGTAAGTATGAGGAGAAAGATTCTATTGGAAAAAGATANCGTAGACAAGATGCTATTGGCACGCCATTTTGTGTTACNATTGATCATCAAACATTAAATGACAACTCTATTACACTACGANATCGTGATTCAATGGAACAAAAAAGAATTCAAATNGAAGATTTAAACTTAATTATTTCANAAAAAACAAGTTATNTTAACGTTGTTAAAGCTATAGAAGAATAGATTAGTTTTTCTTATTCATTAAATGTTCCTTATATTCTTTTCTGTCTTTTAAGACTTGTATTATAATNAGAATTAAACCTATTACAAGAAATAAAAACTCTATTGTNAGAAATTGTTGCATATTAAATTAATTTTTAACAAAATAGNTACTTTTTAATTTTANNCATTTTAAATAATTGTTAAAAAATTATTACTTTTTAAAGTTTATAACTCACATTTAACTTAAAAACTCTACCCGGGTTATATGTTTTAAATATTTCNTCATCAGCTCCATGGGACATAGTGACCATNTTTTTTTTCTCATTCAGCAAATTATTTATCTTAAATGATAAATTTATTTTTGACATGATTTTATATTGAAAAACAAAATTTAAACTATGGAATTCTGAAGTAAAAACATCTGGATTAGCNTTCATAGAAACAATTGAAAGTGTCTTTCCTTGTACNTTGTAATAAAATCCTGTTTCTAAGCTTTTTTCAATATTTTTATATTGTAATGCAAGATTAATAATATATGGAGCTTGCCCTTGCATTTTTCTGAAATAATCGCCNTTACTCTGTGATATTTTTTCACCTAGCCTAAGATTTTCAATTCGNGATTTTAATTCCTCTCCCTTTATAAATGCTTTTGAACTTATAATTGAACTATTAAGTGATAAAAATATTTTATTAACTAAATTTGAATATATATTTTTTTTGATCTCAATTTCAAATCCTGTGATGCTCGCCTTATCTGTGTTAATAGGCTGAATATTGTCTGGGTCAGCNTGAAAAGAAGCAATCTCAATAGGTTTAAACAAATCTTTATGAAAAAAACTTANACTATAAGTTTGGTTGTTATTCAAATATGACTCATATCTTAAATCAAAATTATTTATANTAGAGACTTGAAGGTCAATATTTCCGTTAAATGTTATGTTTGAAACACCATCATATATTGCGGCTAATGATTTTTCTTTNAATGATGGGCGAGCAGTTGTTTTGAACNTTGAAAAACGTAGCTTTGATTGTTCATTNANAGAATAAATTAAATTTAAACTTGGAAAAAGAGTAAAATCTGATAATACATTTTTGTTAATATATTTTTCACCAGATTGATTTTGTCCAGTATAGTATTGCTGATAATATTCNGATCTAACNCCTAANACAGATTTTAAATTTTTTGTAACAAAAAATTCTTCTGATAAATAAGCTGATGTATTGTAAATAGTTCCNCTATAGCGATTACTTAATTGTTCTCCTCCGATAACATGAAATCCTAATGTNTCGTTAGTTTCNTCTAATAATAAATTCATTATTTCATTTGGATGCCCACTCAACTCAATAGATCCTCCATTTTCATAAGCAGTAAAACTATAACCAATAACATTATAATTTCTATTTTTATACAAGTAAGAAATTCCTGAGTTTAGTTTTGCCTTTCTATTAATTAATGTGTGTTTAAATAATANATTGGAGGATGCATAAAAATTACCCTCATCTAAATATCTCCACATTCTTTTAGGCTCTCCAATATTACTTACATCTAAAATATAAGTTGTATCAAAATTATTTATAGATAATAAATACGGAGTCTCTCTAAAATCATTGTCTCTAATTCTTGAAAATGTTTGTGATATTTTCCAATCGAAAATAANTTTCTGGTTTTTAAANTTGTGTGTGGATGAAATCATTAGATTTGCTAGTGATCTTTCTGAATATTCTAAAATATCTTTTTTAAATTGATTCACGTTAGAGTAGAAATTTTCTCCAAAGAAAACACCTGCTTTTTTTTCTGAATTTTTAAGAAATAACAAATTTAATTTATACTTTGAAAATTCGTTTTTTAGACCTAATCCGAGCATTGCACTGAGATTCGCGTTTTGTATTCCTAACTTACCTTCAATTAATTTAGCTGGCTCTAAATTTAATTTATTTGTCTCAATTGGTTTTCTCCAGTAGTTCTGTTCTACTTCACTGTAATATTGATAATTATTTGAATATGATAATGCACTTATATATCCAATTTTTTTATTTCTATGTGTAAATTGGTTTCCGCTTGAAAAAGAAAAACCACCATCTAATAAACTAGTTTTTTCAGTCACTGCTAAGTTTTTGTTAAATGAATTACTCCAACTAATTAATTTATCATAATTTAAAATCCTATCATTTCTAGTGATTTGAAGATTTTTATTGACAGGTAGTTTATATNTTCCGTCATCAAATCCNAAAAAATCAAATTTACCTCCTTTAAATGATAAAAAATTANTTTTTAAATTTGATGATGAATTANATGNAATACTGGANGATATATTTAACTCTTTTTTGTCAGGAAATGCGTTTGTCGCTATATCAACNATTCCACCACTNAAATCGGCTGGTAAGTTAACTGAAAAAGATTTATATACTTTAATGTTATCTATGATGTTGGTGGGGAAAATATCAATTTGTATTGCNTTTCTATCGGGGTCTAATCCTGGCAAATCAATATTATTGAGTTGTGTTTTTGTATACCTATCACCTAACCCTCTTATATAAACGTATTTTCCATTTGAAATAGAAATTCCAGGAACACGCTTTACAGCAGAAGCAACATTACCATCTCCAGACTTTTTAAATGATTGAGCAGAAATGGCGTCCATTAAAATAGGTGATTTCTGCTTAACCACTAATAATGCTACATCTGTATTTCGCTTAGCTTCTTCAGAAATAGTAATGGTCTCAATTGAAATAGTATTAGGAGATAATTTAATGTCATTTAATACTACTACACTGTTATTAATTGTAAAATCAGTGATCTCGATAGTATTGTATCCAATATATGAAACAATTAATACTGGCTTGCNCTTTGTAACCCTGATCTCAAAATGTCCGTCAAAATCAGTTGATGTACCTGTGGAAGTTCCTTTAACACCTACATTAGCTGCAAATAATGGNTCTCCAGTTTGAGCATCGAAAACCTTTCCTCTTAATAANGTAAATTCTTCACTGTAGGAANTAGAATAAGTAAAAATCAACAGTANTATTATTTTTATTTTTCTTTTCATTTTTATTTACTTAACATTTCTTTGAATTATTTAATATTAATTTAATAAANTTNAATTGGAACTAAAAAAAGCCCTTTTAACAGGGCTTTTTAAATGNGTATTAAAAATTTAATATGCATTTGAATAATGCGAAACTGTCCATCCGTCAAAATTTGATAGNTTTGCACCTCCTGTTCCGCTATTATTATCATTCCANACTGTAGANCCTAAATCATCTACTAATGTNTGGTTGTATCCAGCATCAAAAGAAATATTTGAAAAAGAAACTCCAGTTGCACCAGCATCTACTGTTAATGTAGCTCCATTTTTCATNTTAGTAAATAACATGTTAGAAACGCTTCCTGATGCATTACTTTTAAATTTTCCNCAATTATTTTTTTCACCTGCAGCTCCTATTATAGTACCATTTGAAAGTGTAAAGTCTGCTTGCATAGCTCCTTCCCAACCATCGATTTCTAAACCTTGATCTCCATCAATTAAAATACCTAAAAAATTATCAATTGTCCCACTGTAAGATTGATCAACATCGAACGCATCATCTCCTTGTCCCCAAACAAGTACATTACTAACATCAACGCTACCTCCAAAGCACTCTAANCCATCATCTANGTTTGCAATAATTTCAACATGGTGAATATCAGTTGCTGAGCCTACTCCTCCTAATGTTAAACCATTAATTTCATTACCTTCTCCTATTTCAGCTCCTCCATGTCTAATTTGNACATATTTGAACACNCCTGAATTATCATTATTATTTGAAGAACTGCCTCCACCATACAAACCATTTGTTTCNGAAACAGGAATTCCTTCTATTTGTAATGGATTAGANTCTGCAGATATATCNGCGTTACCTAAAATTAATACTCCTCCCCAAAGNCCTTGATCAGCAGAGCTTAATCCNCTTCCAAANCCTGAAGTTCCATTAGTACTGTTNTCTGCNACTGAAGTGAAAACTATTGGGTTAGATGCAGTACCATTTGCCATNATTTTTGCTCCTCTCGCAATTATTAAACATGATGCATCTGCTCCAATACCTTCTGCACCCCTAATAACTGTTCCAGCTTCAATAGTTAATGTAGCACCATTTGTTACCATTACTCTACCATCTAAAGTATATATGTTATCCGATGTCCAAGTAACATCCTCAGTAATCTCGCCTGAATAAGNTGTTGGAACAATAGGNGTAGGCGTATCATCATCANCACCTGAAGAACATGCTGTAAATAGTCCGGCTATAAACATGTACGCAAGTATTTTCATTGTTTTCATTGTTTTCATTGTTTTCATTGTTTTCATTGTTTTCATTGTTTTTGTTTTNATTGTTTTTGTTTTNATTGTTTTTGTTTTNATTGTTTTTGTTTTATTATTATAAATAGAAATTAATCATTAGTAATAGGAACTTTATATCCTATTCCTCTATATGTTAAAATATTGTTTTCGGGAATCGCCATTCTAATTCCTCTTATATGTACATCAACTGATCTATTAGTTGTATCCATTTTTTCTTTCCAAACTTTTTCATATATATATTCTCTAGTAAATACTTTGCCTGGCTTTTCACATAATAATGAGTATATCAAAAACTGCTTTTTAGGTAATGTATATGAAATGTCTTTATGTTGTATTATGTACTTAGACTTATCTATGATCAAATTATTATATCTGATGTTTTTAGCTTCACCATTTTCCATTGTTAGTCTTTCTGATATTCTTTTTAATTTCTTTCTGAATAATTTTGGGTGTGAAGGGTTTTTNATAAAATCATCAAAACCAGCTTCATANGCTGCAATTTTAATNTAATCTTCATCTTTATCAGAAAACAACATCATATATGTCTTTTGGCTTTCATTTTCTAACGTTTCACAGAGTTCAATGCCATTCATTTCATTTATATCAATATCAATTATTGCAATGTGAGGTCTTTCANTTAAAATGAAATCAATAGAATCCGATGCGTTTTTTTTAATATGAATTTTTGCTGCAAGNTCTCTNTTAATATGAGATGTTAAAAATTCTGAAACACANTTNTTTTCTGTCGCAATTAATATATTCATNAATAATNCTAANTTTTTTGACAAANATATTTTAGCTATTACTGATTACAATTATGTGANTTTTATATAATTGTTAAATAATGATTAGTAGTCTTGATNACTTATTAAGTTAATGTTAAGTGGTAGANGAAAAATTTGACTTAGCTAGTGTTTTTTTTGCTGATATTTTTTTAAAAACAGCATCAACCGGAGGGCTAATCTTTTCTAATTCAACAGTTACTTTTAAAACGTTTTTTTCTTTTAGAATCTTTTTAGCAATTCTTGCAGTTGGAACCTCAATCATATTTGATCGAATTAACATTTGTTCTTTAANTATACTTATTACTTTTACATAATCTAAGGTATCTGTTAATTCATCTGATNCTTCAACAATATCAGTNTTTACTTCAACCCAAACGTTAACATTAAAATGCCCACCTAAAATCGCTTCTTCTTTTAAGTGTCCGTGGTAAGCATAAACTTTTATCCCTTCAATTGTNATTGTTGTCATTTTGTAATCTTTTTTATTGCTGTGTCTATTCTAAATAATGTTTCTTTTTTTCCAATAAGCTCAGCAATATTAAATAAAGAGGGTCCCATTGCTAAGCCNGTTAAAGAAACCCTTAATACTGGCAATAAAACACCCATTTTAATTTTTTTCTTTTCTAAAAATAGCTTAAAGNCTGTTTCTATGTTTTCTGCAGAAAAATCGACTAGCTCTGTTANTTCAATTTTTAGCTCGTTCANAANATCTTTAATATCATTATCCCANTTTTTTNTAATTACTTTNTCATCATATGATTTGGGAGGCTGAAAATAATANTTTCCTTCACTCCACATATCTTTAATAAATGTTGCTCGTTCTTTTAATTGTTGACAAACATTAGCAACATAATTAANTTCAGCNCTNATATCATTTTTTTTCAAAATTACCTGCAACATTTCTGCTAATTCAAGTTTTGATTTAGATCTTAAATATTGTTGGTTGAACCATTTTGTCTTATCAAAATCAAATTTAGCACCTGATTTACCTACTCTATCCAGTGTAAATGTTTCGCATAAATCATCTATCGAAAATATTTCTTGTGGTGTTCCGGGNTTCCATCCTAAAAACGCTAACATATTGATAAATGCCTCTGGTAAATACCCTCCTTCTTTATATCCTAAACTTATCTCCCCTGTTTCAGGATTCTTCCAATTTAATGGAAAAACAGGAAACCCTAGTCTATCTCCATCGCGTTTGCTTAATTTTCCATTACCATCNGGTTTTAACAACAATGGTAAATGTGCAAANTGAGGTTGCTGCGACTTCCAACCTAAGTACTCATATAATAAAACATGTAATGGTGCAGATGGCAACCATTCTTCACCTCTAATTACATGAGATATTTTCATTAAGTANTCATCCACAACATTAGCAAGATGATATGTTGGCATTCCATCTGATTTAAAAATAACTTTATCATCCATTTTATTAGTATTGACAACTACCCAGCCCCTAATGACATCAAATAACTTCACCTCTTGATTTCGNGGCATCTTAATCCTTATAACGTACGGCTCTNCATTNTTTAGTCGTTTTTTAACCTCATCATCAGAAAGTGAAAGAGAGTTTTTCATGGTNCTTCTGGTTACAGAATTATACTGAGGAGAAGTCACACCTGCTTTTTTCATTCTTTCCCTCATTAAGGTTAATTCTTCTGCTGTATCAAACGCATAATATGCAAACCCATTGTTAACTAATTGNTCAGCATAAGGACGGTATATTTCTTTTCTTTGNGACTGTCTNTAAGGNCCATATTTTCCGCCATGAATAATTGATTCGTCTAAATGAATACCACACCACTCTAAAGAATCTAAAATATATTGCTCAGCTCCATCAACATATCGCTTTTGGTCAGTATCTTCTATACGAAGAATCATTTTTCCACCATTTTTTTTGGCAAAAAGATAATTATACAGAGCTGTCCTTACACCTCCTATGTGTAATGGACCTGTTGGGCTGGGTGCAAATCGTACTCTAACTTTCGACATAATAACAATTTAAAACAAAGATAGTATTTATCATATAAATTGTATTTTAAAATAATAGGTAATTAAATTGTATTTTTGTGTTTATGCAAAAAACNAAAAATAATTTGTTAANTAAACTAAATCATTTTATTAGAAAGTACTATTTAAATGAATTGATTAGAGGTGGTATTTGGTTTATNTCNATATTAACAAGTTTNTTTATTTTTTTATCAATTATCGAGTATTATTATCAATTTNANATAAATGTACGAACCACCTTATTTTGGGTTTATATTATTTTATTTTCAACNNTTCTTATTAAGTTTATNTTTATACCTATTTTAAAATTAGTTCAAATTGGTAGTGTTCTAACTCATAAAGAAGCNGCTAAAATTATNGGTAAACATTTTCCTGAAATTGAAGATAAATTNCTAAACTATTTGGAGTTAAGTGAAATGAACAATAATCAAAATGAATTGATAAATGCCAGCATTGAACAAAAAATTAGTTTAATTACACCATTTTCATTTAACAANGCTGTAGATATATCAAAAAACAAAAAGCAAGTTAANTGGATTATTGCTCCTATTNNAATAATACTTCTTTTTTATNTTTCCGGAAAAGAATATGTTTTAACAGAAAGTTCGAATAGAATAATAAAACACAATACTTTTTTTGAACCAGANGCTCCATTTGAATATGCCTTCAATTCACTGAGTGCTGTACAATATTCTGATCATAATTTAATTATAAATACGAAAGGAAGAGANTTNCCAAAATCTGTTGTTATTGAAATAAACAAAAGTAGTTTTGAACTAAACCCTTTGCNAAACAATANTTTTAGCTACAAGTTTAAATCTGTTGAAAGTGATGTTTCTTTTTTTCTTACTTCAATGGGGTATAAAAAAGGTCCTTTTGTTCTNCGAGTTCAAAAAATGCCTAAGATTATTAATTTGGAAATTGAGTTNAATTATCCANAATATACTCANTTAAAAAATCAAAAAGTTTTAAACAAAGGAGACNTCACTGTTCCAGAAGGGACAGAAGTATCNTGGNATATCAAAACTCGAAATAGTGATAATATAAATATGTTATTTGACANTACTTTAATTAAAAATAAAATTGAAAATAATAGTTTTNGTTATACTCAAACTGTACTAGCTGATAAAAACTACAAAATAATTGTAAACAACAAAAATCTCCTTTCTGATACGGTTTCAAATTATATAACAATNATAAAAGATCAATATCCAGAAATTACNTATCAACAACTATATGACAGTATAAATCTAAAACATCTTTTTTATGGTAATNTATCAGATGATTACAAATTATCTNAACTTACCTTTAACTATAAAATTGATTCNTCAAAAGAATATGCTTCTGAGCTCATTNAAATTAATCAATTAAATGAAGAAGCTTTTTTCTTTGAATANAANTTTAANNANNTAAATCTTAANCCNGGACAAAAAGTTNTNTACAACTTTAGTGTTTGGGATAATGACAAAATTAATGGTCACAAAAAAACAACNAGCAATAGTCTAACTTACAGTGAAATGACCAGTAGCGACCTTATTGCTAANAAAGATGAACAAAATGAAAAAACCAAAAATAATATCAGTGCNTCTANGTCATTAGCAGAAGAAATAAAAAAAGANATTGATTTGTTTAAAAAACTTATGCTAGAAAACAAAACATTNGGCTGGAAAGAAAAAAAAACTNGCAAAAAAAATTCTNGATAATCAAAAAAANCTTGCTGATCAAATTCANAAAACTCAAAAACAAAATTCACAAAACATTAAAACACAAGAAAAACTCAATTCTAAAACACTAGAAAAACANAAAAAACTAGAAGANTTGATGAAAAANGTANTNGATGAAGATATGATNCGNTTGCTTAAAGANATGGAGGAAAATCTTGAAAAAATGGATAAAGAAAAAATGCAAGATATTTTGAATAAAATTAAAGATGAAAATGAAAATATTAATGATGAACTNGACAGAGAATTAGAGCTTTTTAAACAGTTAGAATTTGAACAAAAATTAGAAGAAATAATTGAAAAAACTAAAAATCTAAGTGCTGAACAAAAAAGTTTAGANAANNAAGAAAATATTGATGANCTCTTNAAAAAGCAAGAAGAAATTAAAAATAAAATGTCTGATNTNTCTAAAGACCTTCAAGNTTTGCGAGAAAAAAANACACANTTAGAGNAAAAAAACGAAATGCCNAAAACTCAAAANTTAGAAGAGAAAATAAAAGAAAATATGAANGAAAGTATNAANTCTCTAAATAAAAATAAAAAAAACGCNGCTAAAAAATCTCAAAAACAAAGTNNTGAAGATTTAGAAANTCTTAGNCAACAACTTGAAAATATGCAATCTCAAAATTCTGAAGACANGCCAATGGAAGATATGCAAATGTTAAGACAGATTTTAGAAAGTTTAATAAAACTNTCTTTTGATCAAGAAAACNTNATTGCNGAAGTTAATACGAACTCTACTAGTAGTCCGGAATTTGTAAATATTGTAAAATTTCAAAAAAAAATATCTGACGATAGCCAGATTATTCAAGATTCTCTTCTTGCNTTAAGCAAAAGAGTTGTTGAAATTCAATCTNCGATTAATAAAGAAATTAATTTGATAAATAAAAATTTAGAAATAGCAACAAAAAATCTCGAGGAAAGAAATGTGCCAAAAGGAGCAGAGAAACAACAATTTGTTATGACTTCTATNAATAATTTAGCCCTTTTACTTTCAGAAATTCTTGAGCAAATGCAAAGAGACTTAGACTTAAATTCTAAATGCAATAAGCCTAAAAATTGCAATAANCCTAAGAATTGCAATAANCCTTCAATGTCTGAACTAAAAAATGCTCAAAAACAATTAAATCANNAGATGAAGAAGGCAAAAAATGACNCAAAAAATAAGGGGCAAGCAAAATCNCTAATGAAACTTGCTAAAAAACAAGAAGAAATAAGAAGAAATTTGATGGAATTAATGAACGAAGAAGGNATAAAAGATTTAAACGAAACCATCAAAAACATGNAAGAAAATGAAATTGATATTGTAAATAANAATATAACANTNGAAACAATAAAGAGNCANCAAGAGATCTTATCAAAAATGCTTGAATCTGANGATGCATTAAGAGAAAAAGATGANGANACNCAACGAGAATCTATNGAATGGGATTTTACTNTNGATNAAGAAACTGAAAAATANCTAGAATTCAAAAGATCAAAAAAAGCTTATNAAGAAATTATTGAAACTACTCCTNTAAAGCTCAAGCCTTTTTATAAAAAAAGAGTTACTAAATATTTCAACTATTTAAATAAAGATAAATAATGATTGNTTTTCAAAATAAGAAATTATTAGACGATGTTGACTTTCTTGAGTTATCAAAGTGGTTGAAGCAAATAGTTATNNGAGAAAAAAAAATNTTAGGAGANATTGTNTGTGTATTTTGCGATGATAAATATTTATTAGAAAAAAATATTAAATATTTAAANCATGATTATTTGACTGATNTAATTACNTTCGATTANTGTGAAGATAGAACCNTNTCAGGNGATATTTTAATTAGCGTTGAACGTGTTAGAGAAAATGCTAAAAGTTATAATGTNAGTTTTTTTACAGAAATTAAAAGAGTAATCGTACATGGTTTATTACATTTGTTAGGTTATGATGATAAAACNAATTCTTCAAAANAAGAAATGACAGAAAAAGAAGATTTCTATTTAAATTTATATGATGACTTTAGAAGATAAATATGATGTNATTGTAATNGGAGGNGGTCATGCTGGATGTGAAGCGGCCCATGCTGCAGCAACGTTNGGGTCNAAAGTATTATTAGTATCACAAAACCTTGAGACAATTGCTAGAATGTCTTGCAATCCTGCAATGGGTGGTGTTGCAAAGGGACAAATTATANGAGAAATTGATGCNTTAGGAGGAATGTCAGGAATTGTTACNGACAAATCAGCNATTCAATTTAGAATGTTAAATAAAAGNAAAGGGCCNGCNATGTGGAGCCCNAGAGCCCAGTGCGATAGAAAAATTTTTGAAAAAGAATGGAGAGAANTTCTTGAAAAAAATAANAATATTGACTTTTGGCAAGATACTGTAAATCAGCTNCTAGTTNAAAACAACANTATTTGCGGAATTATTACAGAGATGGGNACTAAAATATTCAGTAAATCTGTNATCTTATGTAGCGGNACCTTTCTTAACGGNTTAATTCATTTNGGNAAAAAAAATTACAAAGGAGGNCGATCAGGAGAGCCTGCNGCNGAAGGTATAACTAAACAACTAATTGATTTAGGATTTACTCATGGAAGAATGAAAACTGGAACTCCTCCAAGNNTNGATGGAAGAACAATAGATTATAGCAAAACTATTGAGCAAAAAGGAGATGAAGANGAAATAAAATTTTCATATTTAACTACTGACAAAATTGATAAACAACACTCATGTTTTATAACATACACATCAAAGGAGGTACATAAGATTCTTAAAAAAAGTTTTCATGATTCACCCATGTTTAATGGTCGAATTAAAGGGCTTGGTCCAAGATACTGCCCTTCCATTGAAGACAAAATTGAAAGGTTTAGCAGTAAAGATAGACACCAACTATTTATTGAGCCAGAAGGTAAAAAAACTATTGAAATATATCTGAACGGTTTCTCAACATCACTACCTGAAAAAACACAAATAGAAGCTTTAAGAAAAATAGAAGGTTTAGAAAATGTAAAAATGTTTCGAGCAGGATATGCAATTGAATATGATTATTTTCCACCCACACAACTTAAGCATACACTAGAAACAAAAATAATTAAAAATCTATTTTTCAGCGGTCAAATAAATGGAACTACTGGATATGAAGAAGCGGCTTGTCAGGGCTTGATAGCTGGAATAAATGCTCACTGTAATATTGAAAATAAAAAATCGTTTATACTAGAGAGATCAGATGCATATATTGGTGTTCTTATAGATGATTTAATTACAAAAGGGACTGATGAACCATATAGAATGTTTACATCAAGAGCAGAATATAGACTTTTGTTGAGGCAAGACAATGCAGATGAGAGATTAACAAAAATTGGATATAAATTAGGTTTGGCTAGTACAGAACGATTAAACAAACTAGAGAAAGTTACAGGTCAATCAACTAAATTGTTAAAATTTATTAAAAAGCTTAGCATTGAACCAAATATTGTAAATGAAATGTTAGTCGAAAAGAACAGTTCTCCTCTAAAACAAAAATTAAAAATGAGTAGTTTGATAGCTAGACCACATATAACAATTAAAGATTTAATGATTGTCAAAGATCTGCGCAACTATTTGAAAGACAACAATATAGACCGAGAAGCGATAGAAAAAGTTGAGATTGAAATTAAGTACGGTGGATATCTAAATAAAGAAAAAAAATCTGTCGAGAAATTTAAAAAATTTGAAAATATGAACCTAGATGTTAATTTTGATTATAGTAAACTTCACTCAATATCAACAGAAGGACGAGAAAAGCTTGATCTTATAAAACCAACTACGTTAGGACAAGCTTCAAGAATTAGTGGGGTATCACCATCAGATATAAATATATTACTTGTATACTTGGGTAGATGATACAATTAAAAAAATGTCCGGTTTGCGAAAGCAATAAATTAAATCTATTTATACTCTGCAAAGATTTTTCAGTATCACAGGAAAATTTTAATATTGTTTCATGTGAAACATGTAGCTTTAAATTTACAAATCCTATGCCCAGTAAAGATGAGATTGGAAAATACTATGATTCTGATAAGTATATCTCTCACACAAATAGCAAAAAAGGTCTGTTTAATTTTTTGTATCAATCAATTAGAAGGATTACAATAAAAAGTAAAAGAAAACTTATCGCAAGAAACAAATCAAATTTTCATCATTTAGATATTGGTTGTGGTACAGGAGAGTTTTTATATGAATGTAAGAAAAATGGTATTAATGTTTTTGGAGTTGAGCCTTCTAAAGCAGCTGCTGAACAAGCTATAAACAATTTCAAAATTAAGGTTGCTGATAGTATTTATTCAAAAACTTTTACTAACAAAAAATTTGACAGTATAAGTATGTGGCACGTCTTAGAACATGTTCATGAAATTAAAAACTCTATTAGTAAAATAAACGACCTACTTAAAATTGGAGGAAAAATCTTCATTGCCCTGCCAAACCACGAATCCTATGATGCTAAATATTATAAAGAATATTGGGCAGCATGGGATGTGCCTATACATCTATGGCACTTTTCAAATAAGACCATAATTAAATTAATGTCAAATTATGGTTTTACATTTAAATATACAAAACCAATGATCTTTGACTCATATTACGTTTCTCTACTTAGTGAAGAGTACAAAAACAACCACAAAAATTATATAAAGAGTTTTATGATTGGAACAATTTCAAACTTACGGGCAAAATATATTGACAAGCAATATTCAAGCGTTATCTATGTGTTTGAAAAGAAAGCCTAAGCTTTAGCTATTTTTAGTTTAACAGATTAGAAAAACAAAAATTATATATCTTTGCATTATGAGGTCCTTAATTTTTTTTTCCATTTTTTATCTCGTGTATATAAGTGAAAGCAAGTCACAATGCCCTACTCCGACAGCGCTATTTACATCTAATATAACTTACTATAATGCTCAAGCGAACTGGAGCCCAGTTGTAGGGGTAGATCATTACAGAATAAGATATAGAGAAATTGGCGCTCCATCCTGGAGTAATTTAGGAAATATTGGTCAAACAGATTCAACACGAAACATCCCGCTTCTTCAACCATTAACCTCATATGAATGGCAAGTTAAAGCGTTTTGTGATTCAACAAACCAACTTGGTTCAAATTGGTCAATAATAGATACATTTACGACAATAAATTTTGTTGCGGCTCCTTTTAATCCGTTAGTGGTCAACTCTATATCTCACCAAATATGTGANTCGTCAACGAACTTGACGCTTAGAGTATCNCAAAATGCGGATGAGCCTGANATTGGCACNACTGTAATTACNTCAAGCGGAGGTNGTTTTGATATGTATAANTTCAATTTTGGTGATTCGATTGGNTTTGCAATNTTAAACACTAGTTCNAATACAATANTNTCGACTTTAAGAATGGGTATTACTTTNAATAATAATTATGCAACGGTAAATTCATTTGATTCAGNAAATAATCTGATCGGTTTTTTTACAATAGAAAATTTACAAACTGGTATTAGAGTATCNACAACATCTCCAAATGATGGGAATAATTATACGAGTGGCTACATTAGTGAGGTTCGCTTTACTGANATATTNAAAAATCCTAGTNCTTCTGGATTTCTATACTTTTATTCAGATATGGAATCNGAACTAAACGATAATNTTTTAGATACTAATAAAACAATGATTTCNTGTAATACTANCTTNNAATCANNNCCTGATAAAATAGAAAAAAAGCTAACGTCTTTTTATTCNATTTTAGGTCAANTTAATATAAAAAAGGAGNNGGGNATATTTATCGAACTATATAATGATGGTAGTTTTGAAAAAAAAATNATATTNAAGTAATGAAAAAAAACCTTAATGTTTTTGGNGANCCATTAATTACATGNAGTTTAAGTCCTAAAACNGGATATTTTAGAACNGGTTGTTGTGANTCTGACGAATCTGATATTGGAATGCATACTGTTTGTGTTATCGTTAACGAAGATTTTTTACTCTTTTCTAAAGCTGTCGGAAACGATTTGTCAACTCCANTTCCAGAATACGGATTTGAGGGTTTGAAAGATGGGGACAAATGGTGTCTTTGCGCCCTGAGATGGAAAGAGGCGTTAATTAACAATNTCGCTCCCAAGGTTATTTTGGAGGCAACAAACGAAAAAACACTAAAAGTTGTTNGTTTTGAAGACCTATTAAAACATTCACANAAAAAATAAATAATTTACACTTGAAAATAAGCAGTGGTNGAAAAGAACTTTTAGCAAAGTTATCATTAAATTTGTATTTAAATTATTTNTCAATGAAATNAAAAATATCAANACTNTTNTTTGTTTTTATATTTAATACAAGNTCNGCAATAGCACAAGTTCAGGAAACNAGNACAATGTATTATGGTAATGAAACAAGAGANTATACTATATACGTTCCAGCATCNTACACTTCTTCTGTTGCGACACCTATANTATTTAGTTTTCANGGGGGAGGAGGAGATGGCTTAAGTATGATGTTAGGCACAAATGATATGAGNCCTATNGCAGATACGGCTAATTTTATTGCGGTATACCCCTCTGGATCTGGNGGTGCATGGATGCATAAAGCCCCTACAAACTACAATGATATTTATTTTATAGAAGCCATTATTGATACTCTTAGCTCACAATTCAANATAGANAACAACAGAGTATACGCTTGTGGTTACTCTGAAGGGGGAATTTTTAGTTATGAACTTGCNTGTCGTTTAAGCANTAGAATTGCAGCAATTGCCTCGGTGTCNGGNTCTATGCTTTCTGATTCGTATCGAACAAATGAATATGGTTTTCCAGCCTGCAGCCCCAGNCACCCNACTGCAATAATGTTGATTCCTGGAACTANTGANATGAATCCGCATTCTATGTACAATGGTTTCCCCCCATACTATATTTCAGTNAATGATATTACTAANTATTGGTCATCNCACAACAATACTGACGTAAATGCCAATATAATACAAATTGCAAATACTAATNCAAATGATGGTAGTGATGTAGAAAAAAAGATATGGGAAAATGGAGANAATTGTGTNTCNGTTGTTGAGNTTAAAGTAAATGGNGGGGATCATGACTGGCCAGGATCATTCGGAAATATGGATATTAATGCCTCAGTAGAAATNTGGNGGTTTTTATCNAGACACNATATAAACGGTCTAATCAATTGTNCNACAAGNAATTATGAANATTTAAATTTGGGNGAAGAAGCAAAAATAATTTCAATAGTTGATATGTTTGGACGAGAGGTAAGNTCAAAGTGCAACTCAATTATGTTTTATATTAGGGANNATGGNNCGGTTGATAAAAAAGTNATTTTANATAAATAANAAGCTCTCATTATAATGAGAGCTTATNGTGACCTAGAGAGGATTCGAACCCCCAACCGTCAGAGCCGAAATCTGATGTTCTATCCAGTTGAACTACTAGGCCTTAAAAAACAAAATTAATATTTATATTAGTTTTAGCAATTATTTTATGAGATACTAGTTATATAACATGTAAAATGACATTATTTTTAAGAATTATTTNTTTAACAACGTTTAATATTGTCTCTTGCTTAACATTAGTTGGNCAGGATATTGCTATTGGACAATGGGCAACACACCAATCATACAATTCTGCTACTCATATTTCAGAATCGGCAAATAAAATATACTGCGTATCTTCTAAAGGTCTATTTTATATAAATAAATATGATCAAAGTATGCGAAAATTATCAAAGAATACCGGNCTNTCTGATTTTGGNATTAAAAAATCTGCTTTTTGTCAACANACTGGAATANTNGTAGTGGTATATGAAAATTGTAACATTGATTTAATAACACAAAACGAAATAATAAATATTAATGACATTAAAAGAACTGAGCTGATTGGTGAAAAAACAATNANTAATATNTTTATAGAGAATAAAATTGCATATTTATCTTGTAGCTTTGGNCTGGTGCTGCTAGATATTGAAAAACAAGAGATTAAAGAGACNTATAATTTAATTATTAATGATGATTTTAGTCAGATAANTGGATGCACATCAATGAANGATTCATTATATATTTCAACNCCNAGTGGTATATATAGAGCTGATAAAAATTCAAATTTNTTAAACGATTTTAATAACTGGTCTGTATATGATACNACCAAAAATAATCTGGAAAATATTGTTTCGTCAAATTATAAAATTTTATCNGACTCTAGNGAAAAGATTATTAGCGTATCNTCAAACTCTATCTATTTTACCACAACTATAAATGATTCTGTTTTTATATATGATGATAATTTAAATTTGATNCAAACAATTACACACTCATTGTTTACTGANCTAGANTATTCATACGTTGATTCCGATCAAAATATTTGGGTTGCTGATAANAATAATGGAATAATGAAATTTACAGGNAATAGTTATATGGGAAGTTATATTCCTAATGGCCCTGTAACNAATCAGATATTTAGCCTAGANTGTTTTGATTCAGAGTTGTATGTGTGTCATGGGGGNCACACTAATTTTGGCANCTGGAACAACAAAAATGGAGCATCAATTAAAGCNANAACTGGATTTTGGAATAATTACAATTACTACGACTTAGATAANGCTANAGATATTGTTAGTGTAGCAAAACATAATAATAATATTTACTTTTCATCTTTTTATAATGGTGTTGCNCAAATAAAAGATGNTGAATTTTTTTTNAGNTGGAATGCATCTAANACAAATTATGGTATTGATACAATTGCNGACTGGGCTAATGATAAAAGATTAAGNGTTTGTGGACTTAAAANAGACANNTACGGAAATCTNTGGGGCTTAACTTCAAGTGTNCAAAACCCATTNTTTGTTAAAACAGNTNATGATGNGTGGCAGTCGTTTTATGTTCAGCAACAAATTAAGTATTTATATACAGATTTAATTATTGANAGCTATGATCAAAAATGGTGTNTTATTGGAAGAGACGGNGGGGCAAATGAAATNGGGCTTTTAGTATATAACAATAACAATACACTTGAAGATGTTTCCGACGATAAATATAAAATTCTTTCAACNGCAGNAGGAAATGGAAANTTACCGTCTTTAAATGTTATNTCNATTGCAGAAGATTTAGATGGNGAGATATGGGTTGGTACTGACAAGGGAATCGCTGTTTTTTACAACCCAATAAATATATTTTCTGAATATAATTTTGATGCTGAGCAAATTTTAATTCAAGANGGTGATTACGGTCAATATTTACTTAGTGANGAAAAAATTACGCAAATTGTTGTTGATGGTGCAAATAGAAAATGGNTTGGTACNGAGAGATCTGGATTGTATTTNCTTTCTGCNGATGGCTTAGATGAAATTGAACACTTTACANAAGAAAACAGTCCATTATTCTCTAACAATATTACTGCACTAACAATTGATAATAAATCTGGTGAAGTTTATATAGGCACTTCAAAAGGCTTNCTGTCGTATCGATCAACCGCNACAGNCGGTTTTGTTAACACGAAAAAANTAAAAGTCTTTCCAAACCCGGTTAAAGAAACTTATTTTGGTCTAATAGCTATCAATGGGTTAAGCACAAATGCAAACTTTAAAATAACTGATATAAATGGNAATCTNGTNTTTGAAGNTTTTGCGAAAGGTGGTCAAGCTATCTGGGATGGCAAAAATAAAAATAACGAGCGTGTTGGTACCGGAGTATATCTNCTNTTTAGTTCTGATGAAANNGGAGANGAAAAAGTTGAAGGAAAAATAGTTTTTATTAAATGACAGCATATAGCTCTAAAGCNATTGCGCTTAAGTATATAAAATANGGCGATAGTTCAATAATATCAAAAATGCTAACACTTGAAAAAGGCTTACAGAGTTTTATTGTAAANGGNGTTCGTCAAAAAAAATCAAAACAAAAACTAATNTGTTTTGANCCTTTAAAGCTGTCTGAAATCTTAGTAAATCANAAAGAGANTTCTANTNTACAATACTTGAAAAAAATAGATTTGCTNGAAAANATGAANTATAATTATATTAACCCNAATGCGAGCCTNTTATCGATTTTTATTGCTGAGNTAATATTAAAAACAACGAAAGAAAATTTTGCAGANAAATATTTNTTTGANTTTGTTTGGGAAACAAAAAANTTTTTGTTGACAAAAAACTTAATTGANGACNATTTTATCTTTNTTTTTTTAATAAAATTAAGTNCNTATTTGGGTTTTCACCCTTCCANGGATAATATTTCAAACCCCTANTTTGATCTTGTAAAAGCTAAATTTGTANCAATAAAAAATAATAGCACTTTAAACACCAGCTTATCAAATGTTTTTAGNTGTTTGATTCAAAACCAANCAACAACATTAANTNCAGAAAAAAAATCTGAAGTTNTATCTTGTTTGATAAAGTATTACAAAATTCATAGTCATGATCTTAACAACCTGACNTCTCAAAAAATAATTAAATCTATTATGTTTTGAAAAAAATANTATTTATAGTGATTTTTCCTTTTTTNACTAAGGCCCAAATAGTTCAGGTTGTAGATAGCATAACAAACAAGCCTNTTGAAAATGTNGTTTTNTATTGTAATGACAAGAATAGTATTTCTGANAAAAATGGTTTTTTAAATNCTGNNAANTTTGATTCNCAAGANGTTATAATTATAACNCATGTAGCTTACAATGANAAAAAAATACTTAAAAAAAACATNACCAAACTAATTAAAATTAGTGCTAAAACTAATTTTTTANAAGAAATAAANTTTAATGAAAAAACTAATATTTATACCTCTTTTGANGGTGCTCAAACTATTATACCTATTGATTATATAAATTCTACAAGCCCTTCTATTTCTGAAATTTTAAAANCCCAGTCAAGTGTTTCAATTCAAGAAAGTCAGCCAGGAGGGGGAAGTCCAAANTTTAGAGGCCTNGAAGCAAATAGNTTGTTNATCACAATTGATGGGGTTTCACTCAACAATACNATTTATAGAAGTGGNCATACGCAAAGTTCATCGAGCATAAATCCATTNTTNTTAAAAACAATTAATTTAGTTACAGGNCCTTCATCTGTAGTTTATGGTGATGGTGCAATGGGTAATGCTNTAATTTTTAACACNACAANTCCNGTAAAGGAAAATATTTCCAGGCATCATTTTAATCAAAATTATGAAAGTTCTTCNAATACAAATATGTTAAACTATAAGACTAATTACCATTTTAANAATNTATANTTTTTCACAGGCTTTTCGATTAAAAAAGCTGGTAATTTAAGTATGGGTAATAATAGGATGCATGGTTACGANCAATGGGGAAAAGAAATTAANATAANCNAAAAAAATGANCAGTTAAAAACANACTATTGGAGAACAGATTTTATTCACAAAACTATGGTTCCTTTAGAAANNAAGAAGTCGCTTTTGTTTAACACNCAATTCTCNACCTCATCTATTATTCATCGATTTGATAANCTAAATGATGTTAGNGAANNTATAAGTAAGTATTCACAATGGTTCTANGGNCCGCAAAAAAGGTTTTTACAATCAGNCTCCNTTTTTAANAATNGTAATTATNTNTTTCANGACAAATTAACTGTTCTNCTAGCGTTTCAAAAGTTANCTGAGTCTAGGCATGTGCAAAAAACAAGCTCTAATGCCATCACAANTAGAATTGAGGATNTAATGATTTTTGATGCAAATCTAAATTTAACAAAGACATTTGNTTTATTAGAAATTAATTACGGTTTTGGTGGAAAACAACAATTAGTAGANTCTACAGCATATANTCAAAGTAGTACAAATAATTATTATTATGCATCTACTAGATATCCAAATNATGGAAGTGTGGNNAAAGATTTATTTTTATATTCTCAGATTTCTTTTTTTGTTAACAAAAGAACAAAAATNTATCTAGGAAGTAGATATAATTACAATGTTTTAGNNGCAAATTTTAAGCCTAANGAATCTTTTTCTTTTCCNTTTAATAAAATTTTAAATAAAAACAANTCACTTNTTAACTCTATTTTAGTTAACTATACATTAANTAANAACTTNTCTTTTAANTCTTGCTTTTATACTGGATTTAGAAATCCAAATGTTGATGANGTTGGAAAAATATTTTCCAAAGGAAATGGTTATGTAGTTGTTCCTAACGNAACTCTTAATCCNGAAAGGAGTAAAAACATTGAGTTTGGCCTTAACGNAAAAATTNCAAAATNTATTAAATTTAATNTTCANCTNTTTGCAACTAATATTTCNGATGCNATTTCAAGAGANGANGCTTCNCTTAANAACGANACTTTGTTTTTCTATGATGGAGATTCTTTAAGAATNCAAATGAATAAAAATATTGAAAGCGCTCATATTCGNGGATTTAACATTAACTTTATAACNGAGTTTTCAAAAANCCTAATTTTGAATTCATCAGNAAATTACCTANTTGGATATGATAAAGATANAAATCCATTAGCCCANATACCTCCTTTAANNACANATTTAAACTTAAAATACNTANGNGAAAAAAACATNTATGAATTTTATNTTCTACATAACGCANNCAAAAAATTTGANGANTATGATNATGCTGGTNTTGATAATNTTGAGGAANCNACAANTGAGGGAAACCCATCTTGGTTTACTATTAACACAATTTATACAAGAAAAATAGACGATTCNTTATCTTTTTCATTTGGAGTTAAAAATATATTAGATANACATTATAANTTGTTTGGNTCAGGATTGTCNTCAAGCGGAAGAAATTTTACNGTATCTTTGCACACATACTTTTAATTTATGANAAAAATATTATNATTATCCNTTAGTATNCTTTTNTCCNCTGCCATAACATCNCAAATATGGGAAAAAAGTNTNCTTNTTGAAAANCCTAACGCGAGTCTAGAAGAAANATATGAAGCTTTTAAAAAATATAGAAAAANANATCCTAATGTTGTTGGTCACAAACCATATGCTAGAAANATGGANTTTATAATGCAGAGAAAAACNANNAATTCTGAATTTAAACAAGATCANCTTTATAAAGAATGGTTAAAAGNCAAAAGGANTAAAAATANTTCTAATAACTCNTCNAATTGGATTGCTAAAGGTCCAATTAACACCCCTATTATTCTTTCAAANGGTAAAAAAAGAGGAAATGGTAGAATTAATTGTATTGCATTCGATCCNATTGANACAAACATAATTTGGGTAGGNTCCCCATCGGGTGGTATATGGAANAGTGATGATGGTGGTAATAGCTGGAGTACTAACACTGATAACCTTCCTGTTATCGGAATCTCACATATCGCAATCAACCCAAATAACCCACAAATAATGTATGTAGTTACTGGAGACGCAAATGGATCCGACACATATAGTATAGGTATACTTAAATCTACTGATGGGGGTAACAGTTGGGGTACGACAGGGTTAAGTTATAACATCTTGCAGCAAAATAGAATAAACAAAATAATTATAAATCCAAGATACTCCGATAGTCTTTTTGTTGTTACAAATTCTAATATTATGGTAAGTTCTGATGCAGGTGTAAATTGGACAAGTGTGGGTGTAACTGGTAGGTGGCGAGACATTGAATTTAAACCTCTTTCACCTGAAGTTATATATGCTGCAAAACAATCTAATGGTGGTTCAAATATTTATCGATCTCTTGATGGTGGAACAACTTGGCAACTAACTAATTCAGGAATGGCAACATCAGGCAAAGACAGACCACTTCTTGCGGTTACAATTTCAAATCCGAATGTAGTTTATGCACTTTTTTCTGCTACTGACGATAGCTATCATGGTATTTATAAATCAATAGATGCAGGAGACACTTGGAATCTACAGTCTAATTCTCCAAATATCTTAGGAAGAAGTACAGACGGCACATCAACCGGAGGTCAGTCCTGGTATGATCTAAGCTTAGGAGTTTCTTCTGTTGATGAAAATCATGTATATGTTGGTGGTATTAATTTATGGGAGTCCAATGATGGTGGGCAAAATTGGGATATTAATGCAAGTAGCGGAAATGGATCAAATTATTCATATATGCATGTAGATCAGCATGCGCTTGAATTTAATCCACTAAACAATTCAGTTTATGCTGGAAATGATGGAGGTATTTATAAATGGAGAAATGATTTGAATCGATGGCTAGATATCAGCGATGGATTAGAAATTTCACAATTTTATAAATTAGGAGTGTCTCAATCAAATGAAAACAAAATTGTTGCCGGTGCTCAAGATAATGGTACAGAAATGCTAACAAATAATGTTTGGGACGCTATAATGGGTGGCGACGGTATGGAGTGTGCCATTGATCCATATGACGAAAATATTATTTATGCAGAGTTTCAATATGGTGGGATGAGAAAATCTTACAACGGAGGAGCTGATTGGGACAATATTAAACCTGTAAGTTACGAGGGTGGTTGGGTTACACCATATGAAATTCATCCAAACAATCCTCTTTTAATTGTAGCCGGCTATGATGAGATTTATCGTTCCTATTTGGGTGGAGATATTTCTGGTAGTTTTAACTCTTGGGATTCAATATCCTACAATGTAAGCGGAGGGCAATCAGTAAGATTTATTGGTTTAGCACCATCAAATCAAGATTATATATATGCTGGAACATACAGCAGGCTTAAAGTTACAACAAATGGGGGTAATTCATGGGAAAACATAAAGCCAGGTCTACCAAACTTTAATATTACGGATATTGCTGTTTCTTCAACTGATCCAGATCATATATGGGTAACTTTTTCAGAATATAATAGCGCACACAAAGTATATGAATCATTTGACAGAGGACAAAATTGGATCAATATTACTGGAAATAATTTGCCGAATTTGCCAGTAAACTGTATTGTAAACCAACCTTATTCAAATGGAGATTTATATATTGGTACTGATATTGGGGTGTATTATAAAAACAATGATATGGCTGATTGGATTCCATATATGAATGGGTTACCAAATGTTATTGTGAGTGAACTTGAAATACAGAATTTAGAAGGTACGATTAGTGCAGCAACCTACGGAAGAGGGGTTTGGAAAAGTAATTTGAACAGTTCAACTACAAACATTAAAAATATAGATTTCGGAACATTTACATTATATCCAAATCCAGCTAAAGATTCTTTTATCATTAACTTCCCAAACAAAAACAAATATCAAGTTAATATTTATACTATTACTGGATTATTGGTTAAAAGATTTTCTTTCATTAAGCCAAATAATAGAATTTTTATCAATGACTTATCAGCAGGATGTTACATAATTGAATTAAATTCTGAAGATGAAACTCAAAGGAAAAAGCTTATCATAGAATAGCCTCTAAGTTTTTCATATAGTTTCTTTTATTTTTTTGTGGAGCAAAAACTAAACCCACAGAAATTATAGTTTTTTTGCCTCTGTAATATTTTTTTAGTAAAAATGGTCCGCCCATAAATCCGTTTTGTAGCTTCCACAACCCTCTACATATATTATTTTCACAAACAGGCTCATATAACTCTTCTATTTTCACGTAGGTGTTGTCTTTATTTCCAAATATATTATTAGAAATAACGCTGTCGGTATAGTTTAAACACTTTTTATCACTTGCTGATTTTGAGTCAATAACAAAAAACATTAAGTGTTGGATTTCTTCAATGTTTGGAGGGTTATAAGAAGCCCAAAAAAAATTTTCCTTATTTTCGACTATAGTGTAAATGCTTGGAAAAAACGTTTTAACTGAAAAGTTATTGTATATATCTTTCTCAACTTGTTTATTTGATTTCTTTCTAATTTCATTTTTAATCAAATCTATTTCATTTGCCTCAAATATTTTTAGTGTTTTATTTAGGCTTACCTTACTTAATATTTTATTTTCATTTAAAAAAACTACTAACTGATTTTTTGCCCATTTGTTTTTGTGAATTGAACTTTTGATGTTTTCTCCAAAAATCAAAATGTTTTTATTTCTTTTAAAAATATTTTTAAATTCAAAATGATTTATATGAATTATTTTAAATATCGGTTCTACTGTATTTACACCATAAATAGGTTGTTCAAATATTTGCTTTATTTTAGATTTATTATTACTCCAATACGATTCTGTTGCCACCACCAGAATATCAGATTTATTTCCTGTTGAAGAGGGTAGCACATTAGAGTTTTTACAACAGGAAAATAACATCACTACAGTGAATATGAAAACAAATATTCTCATATGACAGGGATTAAAATTTTCGTTCCCGGTTGGAGATACCCCCCCTTAATATTATTTAGTTCCTGTATTTCTGAAACTGTAATGCCGTCAAGTTTTTGTGCAATACTCCATAAAGTGTCTCCTTTTTTAACTACATACTCTTCTTTTCTAAAGGACTCGAAACTTATCTTTTTTAAATGCTCTTTATCTACAAATATCACCATTTTATCACCCTCATTTATTTTTGTGGTTTTTAATTTGTTCCACTTTTTAAGATTATATATGTTTACATTATATTTTTTTGCAATTTTACCGAGATAATCCCCCTTTAGAACGGTGTATATTATTCTATCTTCATCAATTAAAACCTGTTTGTCATTAATCAAAGATATTGTCTTATAATTACTCTCTTCGTTAAGTAAAAAATCTCTGATATTTTCCTTTGGTAAAACTATACAAGCTGTTTCTGGAAAAATATCACGCTTATATGAAGGGTTTAAATACTCTATAATTTCTCTACTTGTACATGTAACAGACATTAAACCTTTTAAGTTTATTTGACTTTTTAATTTTATACTATCTATCTCATGAAAACTCAACTTTATTTCATCTTTTGTAATATTGTGTTCTTTATAAAAAGTCATTAGATAATTTATGGCAATAAATTTTGGAACATAGTTTCTTGTTTCTGTTCGTAAGTGTTTTTGAAGATTCCAATAGTCATTAACTTCTGTATCTATTATTTTTCTTTGAATATAACCAGGTCCTCCGTTATATGCTGCTAAAACTAAAGACCAATCACCAAAACTCTCATATAGTTTTTTGAAATAAACACATGCGGATTCTGTTGATTTGAACGGGTCTTGTCGTTCATCCATATATGAGCTAACTGACAATTTATACTGTTTACCTGTCAAGTACATAAATTGCCATAAGCCTACAGCTCCTGAAACTGATCTTGCTTTAGGATTTAATCCAGATTCAACAATAGATAAGTATTTAAGTTCGAGTGGCAGCTCATGTTTATCTAGCATCGCCTCCATCATTGGAAAATAATACTCAGAGTACGCTAACATTTTAGAAATTAATTTTTTTTCTGTTGTTAAATACTTATTAATGTAATCAAATACTTGGTCATTAAATTTTAAATCGACCGGAGTTTGTTTGTTTAACTCTTTAATCCTTTTCTCAATTAAATAATAGTCATCTTTTTTGTTTGTTCTAAGTGAATCTGTAGCATAAACATTTAAAAAAATTANCAGATTAAAACATAAAAAAANCNAGAAANAAANNTTAGTGTTTTTCATCTTGCAAATTTCAAAAAGATCAATNNGCAAATTGCAAACACTTTAATNCAATTATTAACTATAAAATGTTAAAGAAAATTAAAAGTTTTATTTGAAAAAGTTTTAAGTATCTTTGCTAAATGGAAAANGGNGAAAATTATATTNTTGGCGANCTTCTAGAAAAAATAAATACTCCTGATGATTTACGANAGCTCGAAAAAAAACAACTTAATCAAGTTAGTAANGAGTTAAGACAATANATAGTGGATGTAGTGTCAAAAAAAGGTGGGCATTTTGGTGCAAGCTTAGGTGTAGTNGAATTAACTNTTGCTTTACATTATTGCTTTAANACCCCACATGATCAACTAGTTTGGGANGTAGGCCATCAAGCTTATGGNCACAAAATATTGACAGGAAGAAAATNCTTGTTTCCCACAAACAGAATATACAAAGGANTGAGTGGATTTCCCAAAAGAAGTGAAAGTGTATANGATACATTTGGTGTNGGTCATTCTTCNACATCTATTTCAGCCGCCTTAGGNATGGCAATAGCNAACAAAGAAAATNATAAACAGCATATTGCTGTTATTGGAGATGGTGCAATGACTGCNGGANTNGCATTTGANGCTCTAAATCACGCAGGTGCNGAAAAAACAAATCTACTTGTTATATTAAATGACAATTGTATGTCAATTGACCCTGCTGTTGGTGCNTTAAAAGAATATTTAACCGATATATCGACATCATATACATATAATAAAGCAAAAAANAANCTGTGGAAATTACTAGGAAAAATTAGTAAGTTTGGTAGTAGTGCACAAAAAATTGCAAAAAAAGTTGAAGGNGCTGTAAAGTCAACCGTTTTGGGAGAAAGNAATTATTTTGAGTCATTAAATTTTCGATATTTTGGTCCGATTAATGGNCACGANGTTGAACATCTTGTTACCGTATTAAATGATATCAAGAAAATTCCAGGTCCAAAAATACTTCACTGTATTACAAAAAAAGGNAANGGCTACGAGCCAGCTGAAACNGGAGACAGTACNAAATGGCANGCTCCGGGATTATTTGACAAGAAGACTGGTGAAATTATANCTGGNAACAAAAAAAAATCTCCACCAAAATATCAAGATGTTTTTGGTGAAACAATCATTGAACTNGCCGAAAAAAACAAACAAATTATTGGTGTAACACCAGCNATGCTNTCTGGAAGTTCATTAAANAAAATGATGAATAGAATGCCNGANAGAACTTTTGATGTNGGAATTGCTGAACAACATGCNGTAACATTTTCTGCTGGNCTAGCCACNCAAAATAAACTTCCNTTCTGTAATATTTATTCAACGTTTATGCAANGAGCTTATGATCAATTGATTCATGATGTTGCTATACAAAACCTTAACGTTGTTTTTTGTTTGGACCGAGGAGGTTTGGTTGGTGCTGATGGACCGACACATCATGGNGTATATGATATTGCNTACCTAAGATGTATACCGAANATGATAGTNTCNTCNCCTNTNAATGAAATTGAATTNCGTAATNTNATGTATACTGCTCAAAAACCAAATCAAGGGCCTTTTTCAATAAGATANCCAAGAGGAAAAGGAGTTGTTGTTGACTGGAAAAAAGAATTTNAAGAAATAGTTGTNGGNAAGGGTGANGTGATACAAAAAGGAAAAGATTTNGCTATATTNTCTATTGGNCATCCNGGNAATTTTGTAATTAATGCACAAAAAAAATTAAAAGAGGATGGNATTAGTGCTGCGCACTACAANATGAGATTTGTAAAGCCAATTGATGAAGGNTTACTACACAAAATATTTAAGAAATTTGATAAGATTTTAACTATTGAAGATGGNTGCGTACAAGGNGGTTTTGGTAGTGCAGTACTAGAGTTTATGGCAAAAAACAANTATAGTGCTAAATTTAAAATGTTAGGNATTCCTGATAAATTTGTATCACACGGAACACAAAAAGAGTTATATGCAGAGTGTTTTTATGATGAAGATGCAATAATAAAATCAACATATAAATTGTTGGANAAAGTCTCANTCTCTTAAANGACAANNNCAANACATNATTACCANAAGACNCAAAAAAATAAAATTTAATNATGNAAATCAAGGAGATATTAAGGNTTCAAAAAAAAATCACTGATAAAANTATTATTGTCAATGGTTGGGTAAAAAANAGAAGAGGAAGCAAAAATGTTTTTTTTATTTCTCTTAATGACGGATCAACAATTGAAAACCTCCAAATAGTNTGCGAAANTNAATCAATTANTGANGAAGTAATAAANCAAATAACAACNGGATCNTGNTTNTCAGTTANTGGATTNTTAAAAACTTCANANGGNAGCAAACANGCTGTAGAGNTTCTTGCTAATAAAATATTAATTCTTGGNNAAGCAGATGCTGACAAATATCCATTGCANCCAAAAAAACATAGTTTAGANTTTTTGAGAGAAAATGCGCATTTACGATTTAGAACCAATACATTTTCATCTGTATTNAGAATAAGACACTCCTTAACATTTGCTATTCATAACTTTTTTAACAAAAATGGATTCANAAGNTTACACACACCTATTATNACTAGTGCTGATGCAGAAGGTGCNGGAGAAATGTTTAAAGTNACAAATTATGATCTAAATANNATTCCATTANGTNCAAATGGAGANGTTGATTACTCNAAAGATTTTTTTGGACAAAAAACAAGTTTAACNGTTTCTGGTCAGNTAGAAGCAGAACTAGGTGCTTTNGGGCTTGGTAAAGTATATACTTTTGGACCAACTTTTAGAGCTGAAAACTCTAANACGTCTAGNCATCTAGCAGANTTTTGGATGATTGAACCAGAAGTTGCNTTTGCNGATTTAAAAGAAAACATTGATTTAGCTGANAAAATGTTAAAATANTGTATTAATTANTGCNTAGAAAATAACAANTTAGATTTAGAGTTCTTAGAANTNAGATTAAAAAATGAAGAATCANAACTTAAAAAAGAACTTAGNTCNNAATCATCNCTTTTAGAAAGACTAAANTTTGTNGTNNATAATGANTTTAAAAGNTTNAGCTACACTGAAGCNATAAAAATTTTGCTAAATTCTAANGCAAANAAAAAGAAGAANTTTAGTTTTCAAATATCNGGNTTTGGAGATGATTTACAGTCAGAGCACGAAAGATATTTAGTAGAAAANGANTTTAAANGNCCTGTAGTNATTACTGATTACCCAAAAGAAATAAAAGCGTTTTANATGCGTTTAAATGAGGANGANAAAACAGTTAGAGCAATGGATATCTTATTTCCAGAGATAGGAGAAATNGTTGGTGGCTCTCAAAGGGAAGAGCGNTTAAANATCCTNCAAAAAAGAATGAAGGAAATGAATNTTGATGAAAAACATCTATGGTGGTATTTAGATACAAGAAAATTTGGAACATGTNNGCATAGTGGTTTTGGTTTAGGATTTGAACGTCTAGTNATGTTTGTAACTGGNATGAAGAATATANGAGATGTGATTCCNTTTCCAAGAACCCCAAAAAATGCTGAGTTTTAACAATGAGNAAACAAAANTTANANCAAANNCTNANCCAAAATATAAGTGCTANACAAATTCAGTTCTTAAATTTATTNCAAATACCNATTANCTTNTTACAAGAAAGAATTCAAAAAGAATTAGAAGAAAACCCAACCTTAGAAGAATCTGAGGAAAATGAAGAAGATATTGTTNANGAAAANAATATNGGTNCGCCAAGTATTTACANNANTAAAANTGANTTTAACCCTGTTCAAATCGAAGACAAAAAAGAGACTTTGGCAAACTATTTAAGTGAACAGTTAGTCAATTTAGAGTTAAANGAAANGGATACNTTTTTGATAAATTATTTAATAAATAGCTTAGACGGGTACGGCTTTCTCTCTTCTGATTTACANACAATTTCAAATGATTTNTTNANTCANGAGGATNTAGATGTAAATGAGGAAAAACTAAGCTTTTGCCTTAAAANACTTCANTCTCTNGAACCCGTTGGAGTTGGTGCAAGAAATTTGAATCATTGCTTNTTACTNCAATTAGAAAAAAAATTTCCTGAANAANANATAGNTTTTAANATTCTTAATAATCACTACAAATACTTCGTNAATAAAAATTTTGATTTTTTAATTTCTGAATATAANATTGACGAAAAAAANTTAAAAGCTANTTACAANATAATAGAGTCATTAAATCCGATCCCTAGTGCTGGTTTTTCTAAAAATCCAAACATGACAGTTGAATACATAACCNCAGACTTCAATGTTAAAATTAAANATGATNTTCCTGTAATTTCAGCCACAAAGCTAAAAGAAAACNNNATTAGAATAAGCAAATATTATATTGATTTGTTAAGNAANACAAAAGATAAAAANACATCTGAATTTCTAACTGAAAAAATCGAAAGAGCAAAATGGTTTAAAGANGCNTTGGTCAAAAGAGATAACACACTNTTAAAAATAGTAACATCAATAGTAGAATTTCAAAAAAATTATTTTATTTCTGGGCTTGAGAAAGATTTAAAACCAATGAAACTTTCAGATATAGCACAGATTGTCGGAGTAGATATTTCAACGATTTCTAGAGCTAGCAACTCTAAATACATNGAANCACATTTNGGAACATTTAAAATTAAAGAGTTGTTTTCAGAAGCNTATAGAAAAGATAACGGTGAAATTATNTCTACTAAAGAAATAAAAACANCACTTTTNGAGCTTATAAATAATGAAAACAAATCGAAACCTTTTACTGATGATGAGCTAGCTGATCTTTTAGGAAAAGAAGATTATCATATTGCTCGAAGGACAACAGCAAAATATCGTGAATCATTAAAAATACCTGTTTCTAGACTTAGAAAAAAATTGTAATGAGATTTTNTAAATTTATTTCATACGTTTTTCATCCNGTTTTTATTCCTTTAATTATATTGTTTNCNTTNTTTAATTTTACCTCTATACTAGTAAATTCAANCTCTAATAATATTTGTGTAAAATCANTTTATATTCTATTTATTCTTGTCTACACTANTTTACCAATTCTAACAAGTGTAGTTTTATTTAAATTGAAGCTAATAAGATCATTTGAAATGCATGATANNAAAGATCGAATAGTTCCATTAATGACGAATACAATATATATGATTCTTGGNGGTATAATANGTAGTTCCTGTTTAAATATTTTACCTTTTGTTAAGTTGATATTTTTATCNTATTTTNTAATAACTATTTGTGCGTTANNAATTTCTTTTTTCTGGAAAATTAGCTTGCACATGTTAGCTGCTGGAAATATGTTGGCTGTTTTTGTNTNAAGCAATTTTTTGATTGAACCCAATNTGATTTTAGTTTTTATTACTCTTGTTTTTGCNTTAATTATTGCTTTCTCTAGATATAGNGAAGGNGCTCACACCATACCACAACTTATATTAGGTATGGCAATTGGTTTTTGCACGCAGATTTTAATAGTTTTAAATCAGTCNTNAACTATTACATCGATAATTTGAATTTTTCTTTCTAACATTGCTTCCAAACTATACACTGATAGTTTTTTGTTATTTGGATCTGCACTTGTTTTGCTTGATGACTTACTCTCTCCNTATGGNATGATTANAAACTTTAATTTTTTATTATTAATATATTGTTTAAATATACTTGATTTATATTGATTTATATAATTAACCAGGCTACTAATTCTTCTNGAGGATAAATTTTTATTATAATCAGCATTATNTAAAGGTGATGCATAGCCTTTAATGTGTAGTTCTATTTTATTTNCNCTTATTANGCTTGAATAAATNTGATCTAGAACGGTATTAAGTCTAGTGTAATTACCCTTGATACTGTCNTGAAAAAATTTTATTATACTATTATCATTTTCACTTTGTTCTATATACANNTCTTCTTTCTGAAAATATGTAATATANGTTTGTTCATATGTTTTTTTGGTTACTTTTTTTGTNGTTCTNGGNTCTGGTTCATCGTTATGAAAATANAAGTTTANCGGCAAAAAATCTAATTTTATAGGATNATCTATTTTTATTTGTTTTGGTGAAGTAAGTGTAAAAGAATAATTATTCATGCAACAAGAGGTNTCTCCTCTATTTGAAGAAAAATAACCTTTATTTTTTTTNACGAAGTATACGTATAAATCATCTTCACTTGAACTNAGACTTTCTTCTTTTACTGATTCTTTCCATTTNTTTATTTTTCCAAANGACTTATATACATTAAAGACTTTTTTATNTTTATTGGTAGAAAAATATAATTCCTCTGTCCATTTATTATAGTANGGNGTTACATCATCAGCAAATGNATTTATGTTTNCCCCTANGTTTAANGGTGATCCAAAANTNCCCTTTCTTCCCATAACACTAACCCATATATCTAATCCTCCCTTNCCANCNGGTCGATTAGAAACGAAGTATAGGGCTTTTTGATTTTTGTGAGTTGTAATATGTGGTTGNGTGTTACTAGNATTGGGTAANTTTATTAGCTCTCCTAAATCAAAATAAACNTTTTTATCNTTTANATTATAATAAAATATTTTACANTTATTTAGTGAATCGCACGCACTGAAATAACACCTAGTTGAATCNCAAGAAATATTTCCNACATTGTNAAAAGCATCTATATTAAAATNTTTTCCTGCTTGCCAATCTCCATCAATATATTTTGATTTATATATGGCTGTTCTAAATCGATTGTTTTCAATTGNTGATGATGAATAAAANGCGTTAATNTCATCATTAGTTATAAAATTAAACTCTGAACCTAGCTTAGTGTTTGTTTTTTCAGATAANATCTTTATGATTATTTCTTGAGACATAATANTATTAATTTGTACTAAAAAAACTNATNTGGTTATAAATATTTTGGACATTTTTTTTGTTTAATATTAATNGTCTGNTTATGTTTTTTGCTTTTATTCCACTCATATNAAATNAAGAACTCATATGCTCCATTATAGTTTGAAGCTGTTTTTAAAGATGAAATNTTTANATCGTAATTTAATATTACTTCAAAACTACCCGCTTTAATATTAGCGTTANAATAAACAGCATCTTTATAACGATAATTTGTGCCAAAACCAAAAAATATATTTTTGTCATCATATAGCAAATAGTNNAGNTCAGATCCGATTATAAGCTCTTGGTTAATATTTTGNTTTGAGAAAAAAATATGTGGTGTNATTTTCCAATTATCNTAAAANAAAATATTAGCTTTGGTATGAATATTTAATCTTGGATATANTAATTCCTTNTCGCTTTCCAAAAGTGACTGGTTCGGTCGATTTATATGAAAAAGAGANATTCCACTATACAAATCAATCGAATTATTAATTATTTGTTTATTTAATAAACCAAAATTTATGTCAGGATAATAAAAACTNACATTATCAAANTTTTCTTGTTCNATAAAAACCAAATTATCAAACGAAATTTTTCTTTGGTAAAAACCNGCGCTTAAACCAANCGNAAAAAATGTTTTGGAACTATATCTTATAANTTTACTGTAATTAATAATTGANCCTGTNGTTTGATANCTTGCATCTCCTGCNATATCGTTCATAAAATGAATTCCNAAAGAGTTGTTTCTTANTATGTTTTTTGACTCTATTGACANAATAAATGTGCTGAACGGATCTGCAACAACTTGCCATTGATTACGTTTTTGNAATANAANANGATAATCTGANNTTTGAAANCTAGTGAATGAGGGGTTAGTGAAAAAAGTTGACTTTTTATATTGNGAAAAATGAATATCTTGNGCTTTTGCATTTAATNTTGTTATTAGAAATATAATGACAAATNTTGTTTTCATTTTATTATCGTTATGTTTCCTTTTTTAAANAACTTCTTCTCTCCTAAACATGTTATTTCTAAATAAAAATCTAATACTTGAGGAGCAAGNTNTTTTTCTTTATAAGTACCATTCCATTCTTCATTTTTGTCTGTGCTAGCAAAAACTTTTTGACCTAGTCTATTAAAAATTTCTAATTTATATTTTGTAATTATATTGCTTTCGTCTAAAATATAATATGTTTCATTTTTNNCNTCTTGATTTGGACTAAAAGCTGTTGGAATTNTTATNNTTTCTTCGTTGCAAAAAACATCTAANACTTTTACACATATCGTNTCNTTAATAATACANNTATATTCATTNAANACCTCATAAATATAGCATGTGTTAGNTGTAGGANCATCTATTTGTTTTTTTTCATTACTACCAAAATAAGGCCAATATATCATNTCGCTTGTTTCAACTTGTAATNTAANTTGTTGACCTAAAAAGATGGATTCTGAGGAAGTGTAAACTGAATCTATCTTTGGATTATCATATACATTAATANATATTGAGTCTTTTAAAATACATTGATCAATGTTTATTACCTCTACAACATACCATTTTGATANTNTNGGTGTGTCGATAATTGTTTCNGTATTNAAACNNGTNNTGTTCCAATTATAACTANTTATTGGAGAAGATGGNTTTAAATTTGATACTNCNATAAATACACTGTCTCCGTAACATATGTCGTTTCCAAANANTNAAATTTTTATATTTTCAGAAACAACTNAAATACTATCGCTAGCACTACAAAGNCCGGAANTTGTTTTTACATAATANTTACCTAAATTATTAGNATAAATATTNGANTTTGTAGAAATTGTATCAGAAAAAATATTNTTATTAGACCAAATAATNGAGGTGCCACTATANTCTGCTTCTAACAAAATTGAATCATTACAAAACTTTACCTCAGACAATATNTTTAATTCTACNTCTCCAANATTTACATTTATCNCTTCAATATCAAAACATGAACTAAGTTGTGATTTAANNTAATANNNTCCTGTGTCAGAAATTAAGATTGATTCANTCATNCTTAATGTATCTNAAAANCTCATACTAGAAGACCATATAATTTGNNTTCCATTATGTTCNATNTTNNATAAAATNGGGTTTTCACAAATNACNGTATCCTCAGCAAAATCAATATCCACAAGNGTAGANTTAACTTTTTGATATATTGTNTCCTTACATGCTCCTTTTTCTATAATCATATAATACTGTCTTGAAGTCTGTGATGTACAAATTGGGTTTGGAGTATTTGATCCTATCAAATCANTATTTGGATACCAAGANTATAANGAATTTGGGTCAGTATATGCTANTCCTAGCTGAACAGATTCATTAGAACACTTTATTATTGGTTGTAATGAATCTGATTGATTTGANANAATTGTAATTTTTTTAGTAATTGAATCTATTAGATTACATCCAGTCGAATCTTGTACNNTTAGGGTAACATCATACTCTCCTGGNNATAAATANTTGTGAGAGGGGTTTTTTAAATTTGAAAANTTACCGTCTCCAAAATCCCAAAAGAANACNGTAGATGGTGTTGTTGAGCTAACATTCTGAAAACTAATTATAGGNTTNCAACTAACAAGTGGNGATGAAAAATTTGCTACAACTATTGGAAAATCAAAATCAAATTTAAAAACAGCACTATTACATGCGCTTCCTATACCNTTATTTACAGTNGANACAGCNCCCGGATTAGGTTCTATTGGGAANTCTGAATAACCACCACAACCAGCACAAACTGCATGATANATAGTTCCTTTTTTGTCAAATCTTGATGTTCCACCATCAACATGTTCTCTGCTTTGATCTCCTCCCAAATATGTAGCATANACTAAACTGTCNAAANCTGTGTCTATAACCATAAGATATATATCATGACCTGTNGTTGTTTGCTGAAAAGCGTTATTTGTTATAGGCATATTNAATGTTGATAATGCTGTCCATGGATCNGGATCNCTAGGNGATGGACCCTGAACATCAGAACCCCATCCAGACACATAAATATTACCACAAACATCTACCAAAAAAGCTGTNGGTGAGATGTCTGGTGTNCCTCTTCCTGTGCCAAAAACTGTTGATTTTGTTATTGTACTTAGATCTTGTGAAAAAGCTGTTATGAATTGACCTCCATCNAGAACATAATAATTAGCATTATAAATAAANCTGCTTCCAGGCGCTTTTGTTTGTCCATAAATATAAACNTGATCTTCTGAGTCNAGTTCAATAAAGTATGATTGATCATGATAATTTGGTTCACCATAAAAAGTTGAATTAATAATGGAATTNCCATCATAACTTATAGTTGTTATAAAAGCATCTGGTAAAACCGAGTCNGTTTTTATGCTTTTATATGCATTTNATGANGTTGGGAAATCAGTGGAAATNGTTCCTCCTGTAACCAAAATATTACTTTCATTGTCAAAGGCTAAGGAAAAGATGCCGTCATGTTTTGANCCTCCTAAAAAAGTAGACCAAACAATTGTNCTAAGCTGATTATCCATTTTAAANACACACCCTTCTTGNTCNCCATTATANGNAGATTGAAANGAATTTGTNACAGGAAANTCAGCAGATTTTGTACATGTTGCTATGTAAATGTTGTTNTTTTTATCTATATCNATTTCTCCTCTAACTTCATCTGCATAATTNTTATTAATTGGNACGTGTATGTTTAGTCCATCATTTTCGCTTCCTCCAATATAAGTTGATGACAAAAGACTNCCTCCGTTTGCACTTAGTTTAGATACAAAAATATCTGANCCATTGTTAAAAGTAACNCCCAAACCTCCAACACCATAATATGTTCCCCCNTTAAAACTAGTTTGATATGCTCCGTTTGTTGTTGGAAAGTTTAATGAGCTNGTNGTNCCAAAAATAAAAAGTTCATTTGAAGAATTAACAACCATACTGTGNGGCAACTCATCNGANTCGCCNCCAAGNTATGTTGAAAATATCATTTGGGTTCCTGTTGTGTCATACTTTGTAATACCTATATCAACTGTNCCTGATGAAAAGCTAACTTGAAACGCCCCNGTTGTAGTTGGGTAGCCTGACCCAAAAACAGTACTACCACTNTACAAAAAACCAAAATCATCATACGTTGCCGTATAGCCGAAGTTATTGGCAAATGATCCTGAAAACGTNGAAAATTCAAGNGTNGGGTCAATTATTAGTTTTTTTGATTCATCATATCCATTTGGAAAAACAAATGATATAGTNTTGTTTTTTAATTTATAGTTGCACTTCACTTCAATTAACTTACCATCTATAATTTGATACGAAAAAGGTTTNTGTTCTATCGTTGTNCTAAAAGATGTATTNCAAATTAAATCACCATCTAGTATNTCAATNNTNTCTAGNCCNTCATACTCTATTTTTATATCTTTNACNCNTGCNTTAGGTTGTAAATGNAGCTCNTACTTTAATTTNTTTTCTNNNGAAAACATGACCAAATCAATACCNTCATATATTTCTTTTTGAGTATATTTCTTGTATGTCTTAACATNATTTNCCCAGTNGTNTTTATCTCCAATGAAATAATTTTCATAATANGTGCTTGCACTATCTAGAANAAATNGAGTGTTTTCATTAGAATTAACAAAATATACTTTNTATGAATGCGCATCTATATAGTCTCTTGTAACGGNAGAGTTNTGGCNTTCTTTAATTTGATTTTGATTGTAAAANACATATGTAAACTTTCCCTCTTCAANATAAAGNNCTCCAGAAGGTAANTGTGCTTTACACAAAACATTTNCTGGTAATTGNCCTTTATTTTCAATAAATGTNTTCTGAGAATATGTTGTNTTNNCTAAAAATAAAAANAAAAATAAAATGCTAATTTTCATTATAAATAAAATTTTATTNCTCCGANATGANTCTAGATAAACTATCCTTAACCATNATAAAATCATTATAATTTTCTTTTTTAATTGGGTCTCCTGGNGGNANTNTTTGTTTATATGGATCAACNTGCCTNCCGTTTTTCCAAAATCTATAACAAACATGTGGNCCTGTGGCTAATCCTGTACTACCAACATACCCAATAATNTGCCCTTGTTTCACCTTTACATTTCTTTTAATTCCACTTTTTATTTTAGACATATGCAANTACTGTGTTGTATANGTNTTATTNTGTTTAATCTTGACANAGTTTCCGTTATTTCTAGTGTAAGANGCCTTAACAACGANACCATCTGCCGTAGTCCAAATTGGAGTNCCNGTAGCTGCNGCATAATCTGTGCCAAAATGACCTTTCCATCTTCCTGTAACAGGATGTTTTCTGTTTTTGCTATACCTTGAAGANATTCTTTTATANTCAACAGGAGCCATTAAAAACGCTTTNCGNAGAGTTTCTCCTTTCTCATTAAAATAATCACCTCGATCNNTGTTTTCTNTATAATAATACGCAAAATAACTTTTGTTGTTGTGANTAAATTCAGCAGCAATTATTCTNCCTATNCCTATATATTTATTGTCGANATATCTNTCTTCGTAGTANATTTTAAATGCATCTCCTTTTTGTATTTTAAAAAAATCAATAGTCCAAGCATAGATTGTNGATAGTTCNTGTGTTAGNCTCGGNCTGAGACCTTTTTCTTCCATGGNAATCCATAAAGAGTTNTTAATTTCNCCTTTNGCTTTTTTTAATCTNANTTCGATATCTTTTTTNCCTAAAAATACTGACATATTTTTTGTCAAGTCAAAAACAACATAGTTGACCGGATCTATTTCNTATATAAAGAACTTTGCCCTNTCTATTGAGTCTTTTGAGCATAATACTGTNTAGTTTTGNCCCGCATTTATTCTTCTGACATCAAANATNTTTTTGGAGGCNTTTACAATTTTATTAATTTGTGGNTGATCAATATGATTAAAATATANTATTTCTCCTAATGTTTGGTTAGGCCTTACAATATCCTTTANTACCTTAAAAGAGTCAACCAAAATNCCGTACTCATATTTTGGNACANGAACANTTTTGTTTTCTTTTTTTTCTTGTTTNTTAANTAAAANAAAAAACATAAAACANACAANCACCAAAAAAAATATCTTTTTCATCTGTTTATATTTTAATTATCGGGTNCNNGTTNTTTTTATATTCTTCTAGTTCAGCTTTTATTTTTCCTGCCCAAATTTTTGTTTCTACCTTNTATAACATTTTGTTTTCATCATCTGAAATCCATATTTTCATGTCTTCACCATCNTCAAAAACCCTTCCTTCTTGCATTTTTGGTTGNAAAACCATNCATTTAATATTGCCTAAATTTGTTTCTAAAACTTCATCATACAAATATTTAACTTCCAAAAAATAATTTTCATCATCCATAAAAATAGGTATAGTAAATANACTATCTGACAACACATTTTTTTTANTAAAAGTTCTAGCATAGAAAAAAGCNGATAACATATCTTGACTATCANTTGGTATTTCAAACTGTTTTTTTTGCGTTTGAACTAGATTGTTTTCATGATTAAATTCATATTGTTGTTTTATTATNTGTCCACCTTCGTANACATCTCTTAAAAATTTAANAGGCAAAAAGGTGTTAGTATCAATATATGTCTCNTAAACATCTCTAACTTTAAAAAAAACATCGAAAAACTTTGATGTTTTACCTNCTCCAACTATATGGTACGNAGGAGTTTTTTTTGTTAAAACNAATTTAGTTATGCTTAACTCTCCGTAACCAACAGCTAATGGTCCAAAAGAAATTTTATATTTTGCATATTCACCGNNTTTATATGGTTTTTTTTGGCNAAAAGAAATATTAGATATTATCAAAAAAGATATTATAACCCATTTTTTCATATANCTATTGATTGCTNAANCTTTTAGAAAAATACAATAAGTTATACTCNTTAAAATGATTTGNCATTATCTGAATTCCAANNGGNAGGTTATTACTATCCAAGCCAANAGGAACAGAAANCGCTGGATTTCCAGACAAATTTGCTTGAACCGTAAAAATATCTTCCAAATACATTTTTANTGGATCATTATATTTAACTCCTAAATCAAAAGCNGTATGGGGACTAGTTGGTGATATTAAAAAATCAAAATCATTAAATATTTGTGTTGTTTTNTCATAAATAAGTCTTCTTATTTTTTGTGCTTTTGTAAAATACTCATCATTATATCCGGCGCTTAAAACAAATGTTCCTAGCATAATTCTTCTTTTAACCTCTTCTCCAAANCCTTCAGTTCTAGTTCTAANATACATGTCTTGTAAATCNGANCTAGATTCTGACCTGTAACCATACCTAACACCATCATATCTTGACAAGTTTGATGANGCTTCTGCTGTTGTCAAAACATAATATGTTGGAACCAAATAATCNAGATACGGAAATGAAATAGGTGAAATAATATGACCCTCTTTTTTTAAATTTTTAATTTTNTTTAAGAACATNTCTTTGACTTCTTTNTTTANTAATTCATGAGATANTNTTTCTTCTATNTAAGCAATTTTTTTTGGTGAATCTTTATATTTATATTCATTATATTTTCCAATNTGANTATTTGAGATTGTCGCATCAAAATCATCTTTTCCTGAAATTACCTCTAAAACTAATCCNGCATCATCAATATTATTGGTTAGAGGGCCTATTTGATCAAATGAAGATGCGTANGCTATAAGACCATGTCTAGAAACTCTTGAATANGTCGGTTTTAAACCAACAACNCCACAGAATGAAGCAGGCTGCCGTATAGAACCACCNGTATCACTTCCAAGGGCAACTAAGCATAGNCCAGCAGCAACTGCGGCTGCAGATCCNCCGGAAGANCCTCCTGCTACCTTGAGTTTATTNTGAGGGTTATGNACNGGNCCATAAATAGAGTTTTCATTAGCAGCNCCCATTGCAAACTCATCACAATTTAGACGTCCAATTATTATTGCATCTTCNTNTAAAAGTTTTTCAATTACTGTAGCNCTATATAGTGACTCAAAANCTTCTAAAATTTTAGATGAAGNTGAAATCTTATGACCTTNATAGCAAATGTTATCTTTTATAGCAACAACCATTCCGGCAAGCTTACCATGTGTTCCTTTCTTTATTTTTTCATCTATTTTTCTTGAGGATTCTAAAGCTGTTTTCTCAAAAACTTCAATGAAAGCATTNAGNTTTTTCTGTTTTTTTATTTTTTTTAAATAGAGGNTGGTTTGCTGAACACAAGATGTTTTATTACTTTTTAGAGCTGCATATAAATCCTTATATGAACAATANTTTTTCACCAAATTTTATTCTTTTGTATCTTTTTCNATTTCGTTTTTTCCTTTTTTAAANTCACTTATACCTTTTCCTAAACCNCGCATAAGTTCTGGAATTTTTTTTCCTCCAAANAANAGTANTAGTGCNATTACAATTAATATTATTTCTGGNCCACCAAAAGTAAATAGTATTGTTGATTTCATATGATATTTGTTTTATTTAACAAATTTAACTANTTTGTTTTAATAGGCNTTATATAACCATTTTGANGGNTCCATTTTTTNNTANTTTTTCCATATTTCAAAATGTAGTTCTGTTTTNTCCTCTGGATATTTTGTTTCTACAATTCCAATCTTTTCTTTAGCTAAAATTTTNTCNTTTACTTTTACAAGAACATCTTTAACTCCAGAATAAACNGTGAANTATTCTCCATGATTAATCAAAANTGCTTTNCCGACNCCTTTTATAAAAAATATTCTGCTAATTACTCCATCAAAAACAGCTCTAATTATAGCTTCCTTATCAGTTGCTATATCAATTCCATTNTTAAANGTTTCNACNCCAGAAAACACNTCATGTTTTTGTTTTCCAAAATAGNTNACAATTATTCCTGTNGANAGTGGCCATGGTAANNTTCCTTTATTTGAAACAAANTCNCTTGANANNANTTTNGCTTCNGGAGTTAANGCGTATTNCATATCTTTTCCCTCTTGNCTNAGTTTTTTTATCTCNTCTTCTATTACTTGTCGNATTTCTTCGTCAAGNANNGNCATTAANTTTTCTTTTTCTNTAAGNTCTTTNTTNATNTNTTTTTCNGATTTNATNAANTCTTTTGAAANTTCTTGTTTTTCCNNNTGTATTTTNTNTAACAANTTTAACTCGTCTTTTTTTGATATTATNACTTTNTTTTTATCNATAGANGCATTTAAAAGTAACNCNTCCTCTTTNANTAAACTTTCTCNTTTTAATTTTAANNCNTCTTTNGTTTGTTGAATTTTAAGTGTTTGATTTTGTCTGAATTTTGNGTATTGNTTTAAATAAGCTAANCTTTTGTATGCNTGNTTNAAACTTTTTGCTGAAACAANAAAAACNAGGTCGTTTCTTCCTGNTTTNTTNACATACAAATTGTAAATCATTTTTGCATACTCATCCTTAAGTNTTTNNAGTCGCTTTTCCTCNTTTTCAATNTCAGTTNTTGTTTTGAATATTTTTTCTTTGATTTTTATNATTTGCNTATCAATNAGNTTAAACTCNTTNTCTAGNGTTACTAATAAGTTNTTTTGNTTTCTTATTTGCTTTTTTAATACTTTTAAGTANTTAACAGATTTNTTTTTGTCTTTTTTTACCTTTTCAAGTAATTGGTTTGTNTANGAAATTTCTTTTTCAATAACTTGTTTTTTTTTCTTCAATTCTTCCGTTGATTGAGAATAAATATATGTGTGAAAAAAACAAATCACAAAAAGAGCTAGATAAAATCTACAGTTTTTCATAACCCTTTGGAATTTTGAATTTTTTAATTTTTAACTTATCTAAAAAACTAACTTGAGTATAGTCAAGATTAATCTCATTGTTTTCAGCGCTAATAACTAAACTAAATGGTATTTTAATATTGTCTAAATACTTATAATTGCTATAGCTAATTTTAGCTTGCCGTTGCCCTAAAATCTCTTTGAAAATAGTACTTTTCTTTTCTATTTGGTTTTCTTTGATCTTTTCTATTTGGTCTGGAGTAAGATCATCTGCTAGAAATAAGGCGTTTATCATGTCTTTAACGCTATACTTTGATGTACCTGTTGTGTTTAATGAGTTCAGTGCGGTTGTTTGATATTTTTTATTCACTCTATCAATAAAATAGAGTGTGTCATTTGCTATCTGTCCTCTAACAACTTCTATTCCTAAAGGTGCTAACACAGAAAACATTATAATACTATCTTTATTTGTTTTTATACTAATATTTAAGCCTTGTTGTTGATCTGTATTATTAAATTTTATTTTTCCTTTTGCAAATATCTTTTTTGATGAAAGGTCAATATAAGAAGGTTTATTATGATCTGAAAATTTGTTTTTAGTATTATTTTTAAAACGAACAACTTGACAAGAGTTTAAAATTAACATTACGATGCCAATAATAAATAGCTTACTATTCATATAGTTTTTTATCTTTAATCTTTTGTTGTAAAACATCAGAATCTGGTTCTAAAATTAATGCTTTTTTCCATTGATTAACAGCGTTTTTTATATCACCCAATTTATACAAAATATCTCCGTAGTGCTCTATTATTACTGCGCTTTTATATCCATCATTTTCTAATGCTTTATTTATCCACTCTTTTGCTTCAANATAATTTTNNTGTTGATANAAAATCCAGGCATAAGTGTCTTGATATGTNCCGTTTTNNGGCTCNAGNATATTAGCTTNATAAGANATTTTTTTNGCTTTTNCTANNTTTTCTTTTCTTAAGGANAAATAATACGCATAATTATTTAAGATNATGACATTATTAGANTCTANTTTTAGTGCTTTTTCAAAATAATNNTCTGATTTACTATANTCTTTTGTNTCGTTNTAAACATCTCCTAAAGANGAGTAATANTCTANCAACAATAAGTNATTATCAANAACAAAATCTANGCCCGTTNTAAAAGACTCTATTGCTTGNTCATATTTTTCGAACCATTTNTTGGATANTCCATTAAAATAATAAAANAGNGGNTTCATAGGAAAAAAAGTTAGTGCTTCANNACTNGTTGTTTGTAATTCTAAAAAATTTCTTTGATCAGCTTGTATNAAAAGAATTTGAGCTCCANATTTCCTGCTTAGAANTATTTCTNTCTAANGATAAAAAATATTGNTCTTTTGCTTTTTGATATTGNTTGTCAGCNTACAACAAATCNGCAAACATAGCNAANGACATATAATCATCTTGATGAACATCNACTAATANTTCNGCAAGCTGAAATGCTTGANTTTTCATTNCTTCACTNNTTTCTATTAANGAAAAATACGANGCTAAAACACTNGCTTTTGTTTCAANATTTAAATCTTTNCTTTTAAATGCTAANATCAACTCATTAAANGATTTTTCATTTTCACCTGAATCTCTGTANTAATCAGCTAATGTTATATGAAGTGTGCCGTTTTGAGGNTTAAGCAATGATATCTTTTGTAANGTCTCAAANCCTTTTTCTTTTTGGTCTGATAAAAAATATGTTTCTGCTAACATTTGAAGTAAATCTATGTCATTTTCATTTTTTTCTAGATAATTTTTCAAAGTATTTATAGCATTTTTCTTATCAAGCAGCTGCATATAAATCTTATATATTTGTATTGTAACAACCTTGTCTGNTCCATTAATNTTTTGACACAAATTATATGTTTTAATTGCCTCTTTAAGCTTATTTTGATATATCTGGGATTCAGCTAACAAAAAATAATATTTTTTGTTTTTAGGTTCCATTTCAACTAGTTTTTCATACTGTTTAGTTGACTCTTGATATTTGTTGTTTTGAAACAGTATCTGTGCATATTCATATAGGTACCATTTGTTTTTTGATGATAAACGATTTGCTTCTTTTATGTTTTTTTCAGCCAAAACATTATCACCAGTTTTTTTATAAATTCGAGCCAGTTCATAAAACGGAGTAGATATTTTAGGATTTATTTCAATGCATTTTTTAAAGCATTTTAAAGCNCCTTCATAATCTTCTAAATTTTTTAAATTCATTGCTTTAAAAAATGATTTATCGAACAAAAACTTATTTTTTTCAGAAATTTCAGAGCTTTGGGAATATGTGGTTAACCCAAAAAATAAAAATAATATGATTATTTTGTTAAGCATAATTATTTGACTTCAGTATAATCACCAAGACTTACTGTTTGGTTTGTATTGTTTGATTGGAAAAAAACATTTCTACCAATCATCGAATTATAGAGTTGTGCTTCTAATATTGTTGAATCTCCTTGCAGAATTGTATTTTTAATTTTAGAGTTTTCAATCACTGTATTTGGGCCAACTGAAACATATGGCCCAATGACAGAGTTTTTAATCTTTGCGGATCCTGAAATATAGCAAGGCTCTATTATTTTAGAGTTTTCTAATTTTACTTTTTTAGAAATATAACTACCCTTATTAGCTAAAACACGTTGATTTGTATGTATTGTTGCTGCTTTATTTCCACAATCTAACCACTCTTGCACTCTTCCGGGTGAAAACGTTTTTCCTTTTCGCTGCATATTTTCAAGGGCATTTGTGAGCTGATACTCTCCCTTTTCCTTAATATTATTATCAATTAAATATTGTAATTCATCTTGCAAATATTCACCATCATTAAAATAATAAATTCCAATAATTGCTAGATCTGAAACAAATTTCTCTGGTTTTTCAACAAATGCAGAGATATTATTATTAGAGTCCAGTTGAACTACACCAAATGATGATGGGTCATCGATTTTACTCACCCATATAATACCATCTTTTGATTTGTCAAGTTTAAATTTCGCCTTAAACAACGTGTCTGCAAATGCCACAACACAATTTCCTTTTAAAGAGTTTTTTGCACATAAAATTGCATGTGCTGTGCCAAGAGGTTCTTTTTGATAATATATTTTGGGTTTAGCACCAAGTTTTAGTGCTATATTACATAAACTTTCTTCTACCTCTTTACCAAAATCTCCAATTATAAATGCTATCTCATCAACCTTTTCATTACATACGCTTACTATCTCTTCAACAAGATGCTGAACAATCGGTTTTCCGGAAACACAAACTAATGGCTTTGGTGTTATTAATGTATGAGGTCTTAATCTAGAACCTCTTCCTGCCATGGGTACAATTATTTTCATATTAAAAAATTTCTTTAAACTCCAGTACTACCGAACCCGCCTTCTCCTCTTGCAGATTCGTTTAAGTCTTTAACCAAATCCCATTCAGCAGTTTCGTGTTTNGCTATAACCATTTGTGCAATTCTGTCTCCATCATTGATAACAAATTGCTGATTTGAAAGATTAACAAGCAAAACTGATATTTCCCCCCTATAATCAGCATCAATAGTTCCTGGAGAATTTAACACTGTAATTCCATTTTTATAAGCCAATCCGCTCCTTGGTCTAATCTGCGCTTCATATCCTTTTGGAAGTTCTAAATGAATACCGGTTTTTATCAGCTTTCTTTCTAAAGGTTGTAGAGACATTTTATCTTTTAGGTTGGCGCGCAAATCAACTCCTGCTGATAGGCTTGTAGCGTAATCTGGATGATTATGTTGTGACTTATTTATAATTTTTATTTTCATTTTTAATTTATTCGAAATTAATATTTTTTTTAGGTTTTTCAATAATAAATGCAATAAGTAGAAATAATGCTATCCAAATTGTATCAACTAACATGTGAAAATCAGTAATCAAGACTATAAAGTATATAGTAAGCATAGATAAAATATAAAAAGTGATTCTTTTAATATTATAGGGTATTGGAAATTGTTTTTTTGATAATAATAATGAGGCTAACACCATTAAAAAATAACATATCAATGTTGCCCAAGCAGAGCCTACAAAACTAATCTTTGGTATTAAATAGACATTAAGAACTAAAGTAATAACAGCTCCAAAAACGGATAATATTGCACCGTAATATGTTTTATCAATTAACTTATACCATATTGATAAATTATAATATATGCCTAAAAACATGTTTGCTAACAATAAAATTGAAACTACTAAAAAGCCTCTTTCATCACGGAAATCTTGACCAATAAAATTAATTGCGACATCGAAAAATATTGTTACAAACAAGAAAATTGTTGCGGTTGTAATGACAAAATAATTTAATACTTGAGCATAAATCTTTACATTATTTTCTGATTTTGCTTGAGAGAAAAAAAAGGGCTCTGCTGCGTATCTAAATGTTTGAATAAATAACGTCATAATAATAGATAACTTATAAAAAGCCCCATATATTCCTAATTCTGACATGACAACATTTGTATCAGAAATATAAAATTTAAGTAGAATTCTATCAATTGCTTCATTTGTCATTCCTGCCAATCCTGCAAATAGAAGTGGGAAGGAGTATTTGATCATTTTTCTGTACAGCTTTGCGTCAAAAACCCAATCTATGTATACTAATTCAGGTGTAAGTAAAAAAAGCGTAATTGTTGATGATATAAGATTAGCAATAAAAACATATTCAAAACCATATTGCATTATTATCACAAAATATATATTAAGTGTAATATTAAATAATATATTTATGAGTTTAATTATAGAAAACCTAACTGCTTTATTTTGATTTCTTAAGCGGGCAAAAGGTATTGCTGAAACAACATCTAAAAATATTATAAATGAAAGCCAAACAATAAGCTTTTCTGAGCCAATATATCCTATTGTATTTGCAATTGTTTCGGTTTTAAAGTTTATAAAAAAAAGAAAAAGTAACGCTGTTGATAACACTGAGATTAGCGCAGTACTATAAACGTTTCTATTCTCATGTTTACTCGAAAACCTAAAAAATGTNGTCTCCATTCCNTANGTTAACAAGACTAGAAAAAAAGCTAGATACGCATACATTTCCGTAATTACACCATACTCTTCGGGAATAAAAAACCTNGTNTATAGTGGAACTAATAAATAATTAAGCAGTCTACCTATTACGCTACTTAANCCGTAAATTGCAGTTTGACTTAATAATTTTTTAAACGGATTCAATTAAAAATTTGGTTTTCTTTTTTCTACAAACGCTCTAACNCCCTCATTAAAATCATTTGATTTAAAGCAACTTCCAAACAACTTTTTTTCTTCNTCATAACCTTTTTGCGTATTATATAAACCTTTATTNATAGCTTTTATTGTCTTTTCNATTGCACAAGGTGAATTTCTAATAATTCGATTTGCTATTGTTGTAGCNTTATTCATTAATTCCTCTGGACTACACACGTGGTTTATTAATCCTATTTCTTTTGCTTCATTAGCGGTNATCATNTCTGCNGNTAGTATAATTTCATANGCTTTTCCGGGTCCAACTAATTTTGTTANTCTTTGTGTTCCTCCATATCCTGGTATAACACCTAAAGATACTTCTGGTAGTCCTACTTTAGCTGTTNTAGAAGATATTCTAATATGGCAAGCCATTGCCAACTCTAANCCNCCTCCTAAAGCAAAACCATTAATTGCAGCAATAGCGGGTTTTGATANGTTTTCTAATANATCGAAAACCTTTTCTTGACCAGATCNTGAAAGTTGTTCNCCNTCTTTTTGATCAAAATTCATAAACTCCTTGATATCAGCACCGGCAACAAATGCTTTATCTCCAGCTCCNGTAATAATTAAACAACGAATTGANTTNTCGTTATTAATATTTTTAAGAGCTAAGCTTAANTCGTCTATTAANTTTATGTTTAAGCTGTTTAAGTTCTNNGGTCTATTAAGNGTCAAATAACAGATTTTNTTTTTTAACTCTATTTTTATATAGCTATAATCCATAATTTTTTTANATATANGTTANTTNANATATTAAGAGTANTCTCTTCTGTTTTTTTAGTTGTTTAGAGCNTCTGCTCCTCCAACTATCTCTAAAATNTCNCCAGTAATAGCGGCTTGTCTTGCCTTATTNTANGTTAGAGTCAACTCCTTCTTTAGTTCTGNAGCATTATCTGTAGCTTTATGCATGGCTGTCATTCTAGCACCATGCTCTGCNGCATGAGAATCAAGAACNGCCTTAAANAGTTGTGTTTTTAATGATTTTGGAATTAACTCTTTTACAATTTCNTTTTGATTAGGTTCAAAAATATAGTCTGCTATTTGTGTTTTTTCTTCNGNTGNACTTTCAATTGGTAAATAATTTTCATTCATTATTATTTGTGTTGCAGCATTTTTAAACTGATTATACACCAGAACNACCTTGTCAAATTCTTTTGAGAGAAACTTNTTTATAATTGTTTCAGCAATATTNGATATNTTATCAAATGTTAAATTATTATAGACCTCATCATGAACAGAAAACATTTTATAACCATTTTTAGTAAAGTGTTCTGAAGATTTCTTACCGATTGATAATATTTCAACNTCAGTATTNTTATTCTGCTTTTCAATTATGCTTTTAGCGCTTTTGATAATATATGAATTAAATCCGCCGCACAATCCTCTATTAGAAGTAATTGANACTATTAAAAGTTTTTTAACNTCTCTTGAATCAGAATACTGGTTGTTTTCNGAACCGTCAAGACTTGAGCTAAGACTTTGTAAAAGGTCNGTCAGTTTATTTGAATATGGTCTCATTTGAGTAATTGCNTCTTGTGCTCTTTTAAGCTTTGCAGCTGANACCATTTTCATAGCTGANGTGATCTGCATNGTAGAACCAACAGACGTTATTCTTGATCTAATCTCTTTGAGGTTTGGCATTTTATTTAGTCTTTTTTATACTTTTTTGATAATTCAGCTGCCACCGTTGATAATGTTGATGTAATTTCATCAGTTAACTTTCCAGAAGCCAAATCATCAAGAACATTTTGATGTTTNGAATGTAAAAACGNNATATAATCTATTTCGAACTCTTTTATCTTNTCTACAGGGACGTCCATTAAAAGACCATTTGTNCCACAATAAATAATGGCAGCCTGTTCTTCAACNCTTAAAGGTGAATATTGTCCTTGNTTTAAAATTTCTACNTTTCTTTTTCCTTTTTCTATTACAGCGGTGGTCGCAGCATCTAAGTCNGAACCAAACTTNGCAAATGCTTCAAGCTCTCTATATTGTGCTTGATCGAGCTTAAGTGTTCCTGATATTTTTTTCATAGATTTAATTTGAGCAGCACCCCCAACTCGAGAAACAGAAATTCCTACGTTAATTGCNGGCCTAACACCTGATAAAAACANGTTAGACTCTAAAAATATTTGNCCATCAGTAATTGATATAACATTTGTTGGTATGTAGGCAGAAACATCNCCCGCCTGAGTTTCAATAATTGGTAATGCTGTTAAAGAACCNCCTCCNTTTACTTTGTTTTTGAGAGATTCAGGNAAATCNTTCATTTGAGAAGCTATTTTNTCATCGTTTATAATTTTAGCNGCTCTTTCTAAAAGTCTTGANTGCAAATAAAATACNTCNCCTGGATANGCTTCTCTTCCNGGTGGTCTTCTTAATAATAACGAAACCTCTCTATATGCAACAGCTTGTTTAGATAAATCATCAAAAATAATCAANGCNGGCCTACCTGTGTCTCTNAAATACTCACCAACAGANGCNCCNACTAGAGGNGCATAAAATTGCATTGGTGCAGGATCTGAAGCATTTGCAGAAACAATAACAGTATAATCTAAAGCNCCTGCTTTNTCTAATGTATCTGCTAANGCAGCTACNGTTGATGCTTTTTGCCCAACTGCAACATAAATACAAAAAACAGGCTCTCCTTTTTCATAAAATTCTTTTTGATTTATTATAGTGTCGATCGCAACTGCTGTTTTTCCTGTTTGTCTGTCTCCAATAATTAATTCTCTTTGTCCTCGNCCNATAGGAATCATTGCATCAACCGCTTTTAATCCNGTTTGTAACGGCTCATCCACTGGTTGTCTATAAATAACTCCTGGNGCNTTTCTTTCAATAGGCATAGNANAAGTTTCNCCCTTTATAGGNCCCTTTCCATCAATTGGTGTGCCGGTACCGTCAATAACTCGGCCNAGCATCCCCTCACCAACATCTACAGACGCAATTCTNTTTGTTCTTTTAACAGTGTCTCCTTCCTTAATTCCTTTTGATGGGCCTAATAAAACAACCCCCACATTGTCTTCTTCTAAATTTAAAACNACACCNCTTACTTCATTTTCAAATTCNACTAGCTCTCCCGANTGAGCGTTTGTGAGCCCATAAATTCTAGCGATACCATCCCCAACCTGAAGTACNGTNCCTATTTCTTCTAGTTGTGCTTCAGTTTTAAATCCTGATAATTGTTCTCTTAANATAGCTGATACCTCAGCTGGTTTTACATCTGCCATGTTTTTTAATTTTTAGTAATCTTGTATATATAGATTTTTGTTAAACTTATGTTTTAATTTTTGTAATGCACTTGAAACACTGCTGTCAAGTTGTTTATCNGCCACTCGAATAATCGATCCTCCAATTATTTTATCATCTACAACCTCNTTAAGTTCAATTTTCTCTTGAAATCTNTTTTTTAGNACNTTTANAATNTTTNCTCTTAATTTAGGNTCCAANTTTTGTGCAGTAATAATGTTNGCTGTTTCTATGTTGTTCTGTTTTTTGTAAACNTCAACAAATTTGTTTGCTATGTCATANAACAACGACTCTCTNTTTTTTTGAGTAATAATTTTTAAAAACANTTGTGAAATGTTAGATATTTTTTTTTCAAAAATCTGTTCTAAAATTTTTAACTTTTTATCTGTTTTTATTATCGGACTTTTTAAAAACAATGTCANTTCCTTATTATCNCGACANGCATTAGANAATTTTTGCATATCATTATAAACTTCCANCTCGGACTTNTTTTCAATTGCCAATCCNTGAAGGGCTTTTGCATATCTAACTGTTACTCTANCGTTTCTCATTTATTAATTTAAATCTTTTTGCTTTAAAGTTCTCTCTATCATCTCTGATTGNGCTTTTTTGTCAGAAAGCTCTGACTTTAATATTTTTTCAGCCATTTCAATTGATAAANTAGCTACTTCGTTTTTCAACTCAGTAATAGCTTTAAGCTTCTCATTTCTTATTTGTTCTTTNGCTGTTGTNAGTATTTTTTCNGCATCTTGATTCGCNNTTTCTTTGGCCTCATTTATTATTTTTTCTTTCATTTCTCTAGCTTCCTTTAACAANCTTTCTCTCTCTAACTTTGCTTCATGTAAAATCCTTTCGTTATCAGCGTTTAAACTCTTCATTTCTTCTTTAGCTTTCTCCGCGGAATCNAAAGCACTTTTAATNCCTTCTTCTCTTTNTTCTACNGCAGAAAGGATAGGCTTCCACGCATATTTTTTTANTACAAAAATCAGNATNACAAACAATAATGTTTGCCAAAAAAACAATCCTAANGAAAAATCNGTAATTAGTTTATCCATTTTTTTAAANTTTTAAANTTTTAAACCAAAGCTACAAGCAACCCTTATAGCTTTGGTTAGTTTGGTATCNTTTACAGNGCAAATAATGCAGCAAAACCAATACCTTCAATTAGTGCNGCCGCTATAAGCATCACAGTTTGTATTTTACCGGTTAGNTCTGGCTGTCTCGCCATTGCTTCCAATGCCGANCCNCCAATTCTACCNATACCAATACCTGCTCCGATTACAACTAAACCACCACCNACAATTGCTGGAATTTCCATAATAAATTAATTAAATTAAATTAAACACTCTAGTTAATATTTTAATGCTCTTCATGNTGGTGTTCTTCAACTGCCGCACCAAAATAAAGAGCAGACAACATTGTAAAAATATATGCTTGCAAAGCACAAACCAATAATTCCAATAATGCCAANGCGAAAGCAAGTCCAAAAGAAAGAGTTCCGCCCAGCCAATTTTGAAATATAAAAATTAATCCCAAAATACTCATTAAAACAACATGTCCTGCNGTCATGTTAGCGTAAAGCCTTATCATTAATGAAAANGGCTTTATNATTGTTCCNAAAAGCTCTATTGGAGCNAAAATTATTTTCATTGGCGTTGGCACTCCAGGCATCCAGAAAATATGACCCCAATAATTTTTGTTAGCNGTAAATGTTGTTATTANNTANGTTAATATNGCTAACGAAGCNGTAACAGCAATACTATTGGTNACATTTGAACCAAATGGAGTTAANCCNAANANATTAACAAACCATATAAAAAAGAATACNGTTAAAAGAAAGCTCATATATCTTTTATAGTGTTTTTCACCAATGTTTGGCCTTGCAATATCATCTCTAATGTACAAAACTATTGGCTCTANAAACCTGCCAANTCCACTAGGNATAGNNTTAGANTTATATGATTTTGCCATTTTTCCAAAAACAACAACCATAATAAAAAACGCCAAAANTATAAANGCAACATTTTTTGTAATAGANAAATCTAATAAGCTTAATGNTTCNCCTTGANTATTTCTTGCTTTNATATGTTCATGATCATCTATTTTGTAAATTCTNTCATCAACCTTANACTCTACTCTTTTGTTNTTGTGATTGTAGAATTTTGAAGACATGAAAACATCTANTTTTCCCTGGCAATAAATGATTANTGGTAGAGGAAAAGAAANATANANTGTTTTTTCTTCTTTTTTNTACTTAAAAAGTTTAAAAGAATGTATGTCTTTAAGATGGTGATCTTTAAATGCTTTATACTCTTTTCTTATNTCCCGNTCNNTGTCNGNTTTTANTTCTTGCTCACCAGCNNACGCANANTTTAAACAGCTTACTAATAATATTAATGTTGNTATAAATGAAACNGTCTTTATGTTGTTCATTATAATTTTTTGTATTCAATTTTAAGCTTTACAAAATTAGATTTTTTAACGAAATTTATATACTATTTTTAGAATATTTTTCTNTGNTTTTAAAACTTTTNTCATTTACCNTGTTCAACANGCGAACCAACGATATTGTCTCTACTAATAGGGTAAGTAAATATGGCACAAAAAAAGATAGAAACTCTATTCTAGAAATATTNTTGTCTTGTTTATATTGTGGAAATATTAAAATAAAAAAAAGTAATATTTTGATAATTGTTCCGANAAAAAAATAAAANGCAATNTAATCTTTATGTTTNTTTCTAAATAAAAACGCTGAACAAACAACAANAACNGCTATAAGTGCATTAAACANGTATAAGTTTANTAGATTTTCAGTNAAGNAGTAGTGCTGATGAACAAAATAAGTNGANATTAAAACAANCAGGAGAAGTAAATGAAACCANACAATAAACTTAGTCATNGTTTAATTTTTTNGTTTGTTTAATCATCATATAAATTGAAATNAACACNGATAAGANAACACAANNTGTTTTGANATGNCCTGNAGNTNCTAAATAAGTAGATTCTAAATAATCTCCAAGATAAGNTCCTAAATAAATNGTAACCCCCATTTGAAATGAGGCTGCGGTTAATACTAATAATTTATTATGCGGTCTTTTCTTTTTNGGTGGCTTGTTCAGCATTCTTTATTTCTCTTATAACNGCNCCCATACTACATGANCCGGTAAACTCTGCTCCNGGTTCAATTGAAAGCTTATTCGTAACAATATCTCCATTAAGCTTTGCTGTTTCTTTTAAGGATAGCANATTGGATACCGTTATCTTGGCTTTNATAATTCCAGAAATATCCGCNTTTTGGCACATAACATCACCNTCNACAATACCTTCTTTGCCTAAAACCACTTTTCCTTCAGTTTTAATAGAACCCTTNAGTGTTCCGTCAATTCTAATGTCACCATTAGAATTAATATCACCAAGAATTGANGTGCCTTGCCCAATTATATTAACAACCGAATTNTTGTTTTCTGTTCTTTTCATAGATTCNTTNTTCTTTGTAAACATCTTGTTTTGTTTNTNCNTACAAACTTAAATATTAATTTTTAAGATTATANTACTTTTTGTANAATTTTAAATACTCTTCAACGCCATTAGTTGAANATAATTTNTTAAAGTTTTCAANATTTATAACAAATATTTGNTGTTTTCTTTGNGATAATATTTTGTTGACCTCNNCTNCNTTTTTTAATTTTTTCTTATACGAAACNGCTTGTTCAGAATTTTCAAANCTTTTAATTGTNACNAGATGATTGTCTAAAGCGTAAATCATTGCGCCAATTTCAAAANTTTCTGTTTCNTNTTTGCTGGAGTTAAAATCAGAAATTAATGTTTTAAAATAATTTATGTTTATATTTTTTTTNTCTAATATNACAACACAAATATGTTTTGATTTTGGTTTGTATAAATAAGAAAANTCTGATGTTGCCAACGTATTAGCGTCTNTAACTTTTTGNGGNTTTTCTATTANATCAAGTAATTGCANCGCCTCTTTTTTTATTTCTTCTTCCGATGAGTTAATTATAATTTTTTNNAATNCTATTTTTGCANTAANAGTATCATTGANAGATGCGTATGATTTTGCTTTAATCANAAGNTATTTTTGAATATTCTCTTNTTNTATTANCGAGTCTGTATACNTAATNATGTCTTCGAACTTTTCATCTTCATANAGCTTAAATATTTGATCATACTCACTTTCAGGTNTTAGTTGNTCTTGNAANANGCCCGNTAGNAGAGNTGTGTCATTTAAGATTTTTGCACACATACTATTGGGATATNTTACTANCAANTCCGTTTTTNTTTCTCTTGCTTTTGTGTTCTTNTTTAACTTAAAATATAAATAATAAATATTATANAGAGCTAANGAGCTATACGACTCGTCGTTTGGATATTTTTCTACAATTCTTAAAAACGTTTTNATACTTGTTTNGTCNTCATTAAGCACNTCTCTAAAAATTATAGCCATTTGATACAACGACTCTTTTATTTTGCTGTTTGATANATNAAAATCTTCTTTAGATTTTGGGAGTTGATCTAANTAAAACTCTGGGTTTTTTTTACTTTTATCCGAAACACCNTCNGAATCNTTGTNTAANGAATCTGTTTCTATTAAAANATTTAAACTNTTTTTATCTTTTCTCCTCCAATTGTCTTCTAATTTTCTTTTACCCCATTTCTTTCTAAATTCTGACATTCCAAANCTAAGGGTAGATGGGTTATAAAAATACCACTTTCCTGCAGAGGTNTTNTTTCCGAACTGACCCATNTTGTTTCTTGANTTTTGATAAGAAAGGCTTTGNCTTTGTTGNCGNTCTTCTTGTTCCTTTCTTTCTTTGTCAATNTCTTTTTGTATAATATTTTGTATTAGTGCTCTTTTTTCGTTTTCTGGCAACAATGACACNTANTGTAAGCTGTCTTCTAACTCTACAACGTTTATATGATAGACTAAATCTGTNAAAANTNGTTGGTTTTCACTAGNTTCAANATAGTTTCTATGGCNCTCNGACATATAAAAAACTGTNCTGTCATACATNTTTTTAGTCGCAATATAGTTNTTGTTTGCATACTGAANATTTGCTAAAGAAANGAANGAAAGTGCTTTTTGAGCNTCGTTATTCACGCTGTTTTGAGTAGANAAAAAATAATTTTCTATTGCTGNNTTNGTATCTGCATTATTTAAACTTATTTCNGCAAGNGTGTAATANATTTGATCCANATATTCCTTGTTTTTTTCNTCCTTTAACATTTTTANAAGNNTTTCTTTNGCCTTTTTNCCNAGCTTNCTTCCAGANTCAGAAGAGCGTGCTAAATTCATTTTTGCATTAAAGGCCATTTCATANTCTGGNTTTNATTTAAGAGTCTTTTGAAAGTAAAATGANGCTTGCTTAAAATTGTTNTAAANCTGATATATTTGTGCTATNATAAAATTAACNCTTGTTTTATCTGNTTTTCTATTAGCANTCTTTTCTANTNTTTTTAACTCCTCAAGCGCTAAAGAAAGATTGTTTTGTTTTAAATAATNNTCTGCCTTTACAAANCCNAACTTNANNTCAAACTTCTTTGGTTTGTTTTTTTCATTCTCTAGCTCTTCTAATAGCATCTCTGCCTGAGTGTAATTTTCTAGTTCTAAGTGCGATCTAATTAGCCAAAGTGTAGCGTAAAATCGAATTTCATTTTTTTTAAACTCTTCAATTATAAACGTAAATGTCTTTATTGCCTCTTGAAACTCACCCTTGTAAAAATATGCTTTTCCAACTAAAAGATAGCTGTCGTCTATCCACTTGCAATATTCCTTTCCTCTTATTTTCATCGAATGACGCTGAATTACGACAGAACCCTTTTTTATGGCTTTATCCATGTGCGATTGTGTGTTGGAGTTTTTCAAACTAACCTCTTTATAAATCGGCAGTATAGTTGTGTAGTCGTCTTTGTGGTTTGAATGAATTTTTCTTATCCCTGTTTTTAAACTTTCGTTTCCATTAAAGAATCCATTATATTTTGCTGTTGTATTGTGATACTGCCTATTAACCCAAGACTTTTTTTTGGTTGAGCAAGAGCTTATCAACAATAGTAAGGACAGCAATAAAATTGTTCTGTAAGGTTTTGTAAACATTTAAACTCTAACTTTGTTTTTAAAATATTTTACGGTAAAATAAAAATAATCACAAATATGCTTATATTTTTGTGATATTTGCAAAATAATGACGAATAATAACCCTCGTAAAAAAATTTTTCATCATCTATTACAACGCTATCGAATTGTAATTATTGCAGACAATTCTCTTGAGGAGAGGATGTCTGTTCGTTTTTCCATACTTAAGTTTTTTGCTGTAATAACAAGTGTTCTAGTAATTATTGTTTTTGTTACATTATTTGTTGTAACCAAATCTAGTTTAGGTCAGTATATTCCTGGTAGATCAAAAGATGATGTTTTACAAAGCCTCATTGGTCTTAATATGAAAACTGACTCTTTGCAAGCTTCGCTTAACAGGCGTGACGCTTATTTAAATAATATTGAAAGTGTTTTGTCTGGAAATGATTCGTTCTTAATTAGTAACAATAATTTAAGCCTTGAGGCTACTGTAACTTTAGAAAACATTAGTTTTGAAACTTCGCAGGAAGATTCTATTCTTCGTTTTGTAGTTGAAAACGAAGAAAGGGGCTCACTAGATTATATTAAAAAAGACGATGGTAATTTTGTTTTCTTTCCTCCTGTAGTTGGCTACATATCAGACACTTTTAATTTTCAAAAAAAACACTTTGCGGTTGATTTGGTTGCTAAAAAGAACAGTAAAATATCTAGTGTTTTGGCCGGAACAGTTATTGTAAGTGATTGGTCTTCAGAGGTTGGTTATTTTATCGGAATACAACACAAAGACAACTATATTTCCTTTTATAAACACAACTCCGCTTTACTTAAAAAGGTTGGTGATTATGTTTCTGCTGGAGAGCAAATCGCCGTTATTGGTAATTCTGGAGAGTTTTCTACTGGACCTCATCTTCACTTTGAGCTTTGGCACAATGGCAGTCCTGTTAACCCATTAGACTATATCAAATTTTAAAAACATGACTTTAAAATCTTTTTTTGGATATTGTTTTGCAAAATATATTGTTAGAAAAAATAACGCTTGGATTAATACCGCTATAAAGGCACAAAACAATCAGAGAAAGTTCCTTTTAGATTTTGCTAAAAACACAAAATTTGGAAAGGAACATGGGTTTTCTAAAATATTAAGCTATGAAGATTGGAAAAAGTCCGTTCCTATCAGAGATTATGAGGCTTTGAAACCATATATTGATCTAGTTGTTAAAGGTGAAAATAACATCTTGTGGCCTGGAAAACCTATTTATTTTTGCAAAACCTCTGGCACAACTTCTGGAAGCAAGTATATTCCTATTACTAAGCAATCTATGAAACAGCATATAATTGCAGCTAGAGATGCCATTTTAGCATATATATATGAAACAAAAAACACCTCAATAATAGATGGTAAAATGATTTTTATACAGGGTTCACCTGTATTATCTACTATTTCTGGAATATTAACAGGTCGGCTTTCTGGAATAGTTGCGCATCACACCCCTTGGTACCTTAAACGAAACCAGCTTCCAACACTTAAAACTAATAGTATTAGTTCTTGGGAAGAAAAGATTGACGCAATATGTGATGAAACTATAAACGCCAACCTTAGATTAATAAGTGGTATTCCTCCTTGGGTACAAATGTATTTTGAAAAATTAATTGAAAAAACAGGTAAAAATGTTGCTTCTATTTTTCCAAACTTTAGTTTGTTCATTCATGGGGGGGTTAATTTTAACCCATATAAAAAAACTTTTGAAAAGCTGATTGGTAAAAGCGTAGATTCTATTGAGCTATATCCTGCCTCTGAAGGCTTTATTGCATATCAAAACTCTTTAAAAGACCGAGGGTTGTTATTGTGTGTTAATCATGGGATTTTTTATGAATTTATTGTTGCTGATAGTTTTTATGAAAATAAACAAAAAAGAATTAGCCTTGAAGATGTTGAGGTGGGCGTTAATTATGTAATAATACTAAACACAACCGCAGGTCTGTACGGTTATAATATCGGTGATACTATAAAATTTGTTTCTTTGGAGCCTTATAAAATTATTGTTACGGGCAGAATCAAACACTTCACATCCGCTTTTGGTGAACATGTAATCAGTGAAGAGGTTGATTTTGCTATCAACAAAGCTATAAAAAAGGTGCCAGCAGAAATTGTTGAGTTTCATGTTGCTCCTATGATAAGTCCGACAAAGGGGCTACCTTATCATGAATGGTTAATTGAATTTGAATCACCACCTGAAGACTTGATGTTGTTTGAAAAAACAATTGACGATTGTTTACAAGAAAAAAACTCTTACTATAAAGATTTAATTAAAGGAAAGGTTTTGCGCTCTCTAAAGATTACTTTAATTAGCAAAAACGGGTTTAGAAAATACATGCGCTCTATTGGTAGGCTCGGAGGTCAAAACAAGGTCCCTAGGCTTTCAAACAACAGAAAAATTGCTGACAAATTATTATGTATATGAAAAAAAAAGGAGTAGCTATTCTTGGGTCTACCGGTTCAATTGGTACACAAACGCTTGAGGTAATATTTGAACAACAAGACTTATTTGATGTTCGTGTATTAACCGCGAACAATAATTATCGCCTTCTAATCGAACAGGCTATGACATTTAAACCAAACTCTGTTGTAATAACAAACGAAAATCATTATGAGACTGTAAACAATATTCTTTCGCCCCTTGGAATAAAAGTTTATGCCGGTAAAAGATCTTTGTGTGATGTTGTTTCAGAAGAAAGTGTTGATATTGTTCTAACAGCTCTTGTTGGTTTTTCTGGACTACAGCCAACAATTAGCGCTATAAAAGCTAAAAAGACTATCGCATTAGCAAATAAAGAAACTTTAGTTGTTGCGGGCGAGCTTATCTCTCAACTTTGCGTAGAAAATGGTGTTTCTATTTTGCCAGTTGATTCTGAGCACTCTGCGATATTTCAATGCTTAGTAGGCGAGTCACCAAGCTGCATAGAAAAACTTTATCTAACCGCCTCTGGGGGGCCTTTTAGAGGCTTTTCTAGATCCCAGCTTGCTAATGTTTCTAAAACAACCGCTTTAAAGCACCCGAATTGGGAAATGGGAGCAAAAATAACTATAGACTCCGCTTCTCTTATGAATAAAGGTTTGGAGCTAATCGAGGCTAAATGGTTGTTTAATATTGCTGTTAACAACATTGACGTCGTTATTCACCCTCAGTCTATTATTCACTCTGGTGTTCAGTTTAAGGACGGGTCAATAATTGCACAAATTGGGATTCCTGATATGAAGCTTCCAATTCAATATGCATTAGCGTATCCAACAAGAATTAAAAATAATTTTAAGCGGTTTAGTTTTTTTGATTATCCAAATTTCAGTTTTGAAAAACCTGACGAAAAAGTATTTAGAAATTTATTTTTAGCAAAAAGGGCTATCAGCAAAGGGGGTAATATGCCTTGTATTTTAAATGCTGCCAATGAAATAGCTGTTGACGCTTTTTTAAAAGAAAAAATAGGCTTTTTAAATATGTCTGATCTTATTGAAAATTGCATGGAAAAAATTACTTTTGTAAAAAACCCAACTTTGGATGATTATCTGCATTGTGACTCCGAAACAAGAAGGTTGGCAAAAAAATTAATATAATATGGAGATTTTAATTAAGGCCGCTCAACTTATTTTAAGCTTATCGATTTTGGTTGTTTTACATGAGTTGGGGCACTTTATTCCTGCTAAACTTTTTAAAACTAGAGTCGAAAAGTTTTATTTATTTTTTGATCCTTGGTTTTCATTAATAAAAAAACGCTTTGGTGAAACTGAGTATGGTATTGGTTGGTTGCCTCTTGGCGGTTATGTAAAAATTTCTGGAATGATTGACGAGTCGATGGACAAAGATCAAATGAAAAAGCCTGCCGAAAGTTGGGAGTTTCGTGCAAAACCCGCTTGGCAAAGACTAATAATTATGCTTGGTGGTGTTTTGGTTAATCTTTTATTAGGTGTTTTTATTTACTCATTAACTCTTTTCTACTACGGGGATAAATATCTGTCAAATGACAACATAACAGATGGCGTGTGGTGTGTAGATAGCATTGCATTAGATTTAGGTTTCAAAACTGGTGATAAAATATTGTTTGCCGACGGAAAAAAAGTTGAGCGTTTTAGTGATATTTTAGAAAGCACTCTAATTTCTAAAACTATAACAATAGATAGAGATGGCCAGCGGATTGATTTACCAATTCCAACTGATGTTATCTCTCGTTTCATTGAAAAAGAAAGCCGTTCTGTTTTCTTGCCGAGAATACCGTCTATTATAGCCGGTTTTGCAGAAAACTCCTTATGTGAGCAGTCTGGTCTTTTAGTAAAGGACCGTATCGTCCAAATTGATCAAACAGAAATTAAATATCATGATCAGATTTTTAGTGCTCTTCAGAATTATAAAGGCCAAAGTGTTTACATAAGCGTAATAAGAGGTGGCAAACTCATGAGTTTTGATGTTCCTGTATCAAGAGATGGAAAAATTGGTTTCTTTCCTGCGGGCCTAGATTTAAATGAGCTGAATAGATTGGGTGTTTATACGCTTTCATCCGAGAAATACTCTTTCCTATCCTGTTTTCCGGCCGGATGGAATAAAGCTATTAAAAAGCTTTCAAGCTATATTAATCAGTTTAAACTTATTCTCAACCCAAACACAGGAGCATATAAGGGTCTGGGTGGTTTTGGATCAATTGGGTCTTTATTTCCCTCTGAATGGAATTGGGAGATATTTTGGAACTTAACCGCTTTTTTGTCGTTAATGTTAGCCTTTATGAACCTTCTACCTATTCCGGCGCTTGATGGCGGTCATGTTATGTTTTTACTTTACGAAATTATTGTTGGTAAACCTGCTCCTGAAAAATTTGTTGAAAATGCTCAAGTGTTTGGCATGATTATTTTATTATCTTTGGTGGTGTATGCAAATGCAAATGATATTATCCGATTATTATAAATGATTCTTTCTCTTACTTCATATCATTACATTATAATTTTTTCTTTAACAATTATAATTTCCTACTTTTTTAACATTTATGCCAAAAAGACAGGCATCCCTTCTGTTTTAATGCTTATAGGGCTTGGTGTTCTTATAAACTATGTTTTATCAAGTTTTATTGGGGTGGAAAAGCCTAATCTTTTTCCCATTCTAAAGGTTATTGGGGTTTTTGGATTAATTTTAATTGTATTAGAAGCTGCTTTAGACCTTTCTTTGGTTAAAGAAAAGGTTTCTCTAATTATCAAGTCAACACTTGTAGCGTTACTTGGTTTAGTAGGTACCGCTTATTTTTCTGCCGAAGCTCTTGTTCTTTTTGTTGACGACATGGATATAATTACTGGCTTAATTTATACTATTCCTCTTTCAATATTAAGTTCGGCTATTATTCTACCAAGCGTTGAAGATCTAAATGAAAATAAAAAGGAGTTCATGATTTATGAAAGCACAATATCTGATATTTTAGGTATTATCGCTTTTTATGCTGTCTTGTCAATGGTTGGGACTGACTCTAATGAAGGTGTTTATGGAGAAGTTTTTGGAAATCTTATTTTTACAGTTATTTTTTCAATAATAATTTCTTACGTTCTAGTATACGTTTTTCAAAATATTGCCGGTCATGTTAAGTTGTTTTTGTTAATAGCAATTCTTCTTCTTCTTTACGCTGTTGGAAAAATGTTTCACCTTTCCTCGTTAGTTATGATATTAATTTTTGGTGTGATTTTAAACAATTACAAATTGTTTTTTTCGGGCGGCTTGGCTTCTCTTTTAAATATGGAAAGGGTTAATCATATCCTAAATGATATGAAGGTAATCACTGCTGAATCTGCATTTGTTGTTAGGACGTTCTTCTTTATTATCTTTGGATGGTCTATAACTATTTCTGATTTGTTAAGCTTGAAGGTTATTGGTATTGGAGTTTGTATTTTATTCATCATTTATGTTATACGCGCTTTGTTTTTATTTCTGTTTCAAGGGAAAGATATTTTTCCACAACTTTTTTTAGCCCCTCGAGGTTTAATAACAATCCTACTGTTCTTTGCTATCCCGGAAGAAACTAGAAACGCGAACGAAGAAATAGAAGGTGTGCTTTTGTTTATTATTTTAACAACGTGCTTAATAATGAGTTGGGCTTTGGTTGTTCAAAAAAACAAAGAAAAATTACAAAAAGACCTTCTTGATCAAGTTAAAAACGAAAGTGTTGATAAAGATGGCGATACTGTTGAAGCGCCAGCCGGTGAAAAAAAAAATGAAGACAATATAGAAGAATAATTACGCCTCTATTTTGTCCTTTTTCTGTCTTTTTATAGCTTTGCCCAAAACTAAATATTATGATAAATATACAAGAAACTCTTTGCTCGCTTGGGATTTTAGAAATTAACGCTGGTTCTTCTACAGGTCAAACGTCATATAAGTCTGACAATATAATTCATTCATATTCTCCTGTTGATGGTAAATTAATCGGATCTGTTTCTGTAACAACTGAAGAAGAATATGAAAAAATAATACAAGCCGCAACCTTAGCCTTTAAGCATTGGCGCAACATTCCTGCTCCTAAAAGGGGTGAAATTGTTAGGCAATATGGAGAAAGACTTCGAAAACACAAACAATCTTTAGGAGAGCTAGTTTCATATGAAATGGGTAAGTCATTACAAGAAGGTCTTGGGGAGGTTCAAGAAATGATTGATATTTGTGATTTTGCGGTTGGGCTTTCTAGACAGCTTCATGGTTTAACTATGCATTCTGAAAGACCAGGGCACAGAATGTATGAACAATATCATCCTCTTGGAATTGTTGGAATAATTTCTGCATTTAATTTTCCTGTTGCTGTTTGGAATTGGAATACTGCTCTTGCGTGGATTTGTGGTGATGTGTGTGTTTGGAAGGCTTCTGAAAAAACACCTCTATGTGCTGTTGCTTGTCAAAATATCTGGGTTGAGGTAGCTAAGGAAAATAACCTTCCTGAAGGAATATCTTGTATTGTAAATGGTGACTTTAAGATTGGTGAACTTATCACTAAAGATGATCGTGTTCCCCTCGTTTCAGCGACTGGATCAACTAGGATGGGAAGAATTGTTGGTGCGGTTGTTGCAGAGCGATTTGGAAAATCTTTACTAGAGCTTGGAGGAAACAATGCAATAATTATTACCCCTGATGCAGATCTTGATATAACTATCATAGGGGCTTTGTTTGGTGCTGTGGGAACGTGTGGTCAAAGATGTACATCAACTAGAAGGCTTATTGTTCACGAATCATTATATAATGATGTTAAAACAAAATTGTCAAAAGCATATGCTCAGTTGAAAATAGGAAATCCATTGGATGAAAAAAATCATGTTGGACCACTTATAGACAAAGATGCTGTTAATATGTATTTGGAAGCAATTGAAAAAGCAAAAAAAGAAGGGGGTACTGTTTTGGTGGAGGGTAAAGTATTAGAAGGGCCCAAGTATACAAGCGGTTGTTATGTTAAGCCTGTAATTATAGAGGCTGAAAATCATTATGATATTGTTCAGCACGAAACCTTTGCTCCTATTTTATATTTGATAAAATATTCTTCTCTTGATGAAGCTATAGAAATGCAAAATGGTGTTAAACAAGGTCTTTCTTCTGCTATTATGACAAATAATTTACGTGAGGCTGAGAAGTTTCTTTCTGCCGCTGGTAGTGATTGTGGTATTGCAAATGTTAATATTGGAACTAGTGGGGCTGAAATTGGTGGGGCTTTTGGTGGAGAAAAAGAAACCGGCGGAGGCAGAGAGAGTGGTAGTGATGCTTGGAAAATATATATGAGAAGACAAACCAACACTATTAACTATACCCCTGATCTTCCTTTGGCACAAGGAATAAAATTTGATCTATAAACTTTTTCTTTTTTATGTTTAAATTTTTTTGTACATCAAGTAGTGTGGTCCTATATCTGTAATATCAAATTTTTCTCCCTTTTTTTGTAACCCTATTTTTTTATAAAATTCGACCGCAACTAGCCTTGCATTACACCATAATAGGGTTCCTTCATTTTTTTTTATTTCTTCAAGTGCTTGTAGCATTATCTTTTTTCCTATTCCTCTTTTTCTATACTCAGTATCTGTAGCCATTCCTCTTAGTCTGTATGATTGTTCATTTGGAAAAAAATTGTTTTTTTCTGGATAAAATGTAGCACAACTTATAATTACATTATTATTAAAACACACTAAATGAAATGTTTTTTTATCATTATCTTTTTTATAGCTTGTGGTAGAAAATGGTTTTCCTTGTCTAAGATTTCTGTGTCTTATTTTTCTTATATCAAATGCCTTTACTTTTTTTATAATCATCTTTTTAATTTAATTTTGGCCTTTCATCTCTATTCGCCAATTCCCAAGCTGTTAAAAATATTAACTGTGTGATTTTTTTTGTTTTATCAAAATCTATTTTTTCTATAGTATCTGTAATTTTATGATAGTCTTCATGAACTCCGTTAAAATAAAAAATTACTGGTATTTTGTTTTTTGCAAAATTATAATGATCTGATCTATAGTAATACCTGTTTGGATCATCCTTCTCATTAAAAGTATAATCTATTTTAAGCTTTGTGTATTTATTGTTTACCTCTTCGCTTATATTATGTAATTCTTGACTAAGCATATCTGAACCTATTAAATATATATAATTTCCATCTTTATGCCAATCATCTATTCTTCCTATCATATCAATATTAAGATTTGCAACTGTATTTTCAAGTGGAAAAATTGGTTTTTTTGTATAGTATTTTGATCCTAAAAGTCCTTTTTCTTCACCCGAAACTGGCATTATTAGAACACTTCTTCTTGGTCCATTACCTTCCTTTTTTGCTAGCATAAATGCTTTTGCTATTTCTAATGTTGCTGCTGTTCCTGAACCATTATCGTCTGCACCAGGAAATATTAATGTATCATGTTTTCCTAAATGATCATAATGTGCTGTTACAATTATTAGTTCTTCTTTTAAGTCAGATCCTTCAATATAACCTAAAACATTTTCTCCCTCAATCCACCTTTTTACACCTAATAAATCTTTAATAAAATCTACATCACAATCATCACACTTACATAAGTGTCTGTTTGACTTCACTCTAAATTTTTGAAAATAAGATGTTTCTATTCTTTTTGTATACCTATTTTTTTTTGATACACTAGGCGGTATTCCTATTTTTTTAAAATGATCCGCAATATATTTAGCTGCTTTTTTTTGTCCTATCCTTCCTGTTTCTCTTCCTTCTAATGAATCAGAAGTTAAAATTAAAATATGTTTTTCTAATTCTGATTTTTTTATTGTTTCTGCATATTTTAAATTACTTTGTGCAAATATTGATACAGAAAAAATTAGCTTTATTAAAATGATTCTTTTCATTTTTTATATAATTATGGTATTACTTCATCAATTTAAATTTTAATTTTTTCTACTCTTTTTTGATGTCTTCCTCCTTCAAAATTAGTAGCTAAAAAAATATCTACTATACTTTTTACTTCTTCCCATTCTAAATGTCTCGCTGGCATAGTTAATATATTTGCATTATTATGTAATCTTGCTTGTTCTGCAATATGACTATTCCAACAAAGTGCTGCTCTAATTCCTTGATGTTTATTTGCTGACATGTTTATTCCGTTTCCTGTTCCACAAAATTGTATACCTAATTTATTTTCTCCTTTTTCTATACTTTTTGCTAATTGATGAGCAAAATCTGGATAATCTACACTTTCTAAAGAATAACACCCAAAATCTTTAATATCATTATTATTATTTATTAAATAATTTTTTAATTTTTCTTTATACTTAAATCCAGCATGATCACAAGCAAGTCCTATTTTCATAATTTGTTATATTGTTAATTACTTTCTTTTTATCTTAAACTATTAGTGTTTTATTAACTTTTATAAATTACTAATTGTTAGTAAATCACTAATTTTTTTTTATTTTTTTTATTTTTTTTTTTAATGCTATTTATAAGCATTTTTAAATTTTAAAAGTCAATATATTTTAATATATATTTTAAATAAATTATTATATATCTTATTAACTTTTTTTACTTCTAAAAATATAATTTTTTATTAAAATTTATTGTTAATTTATATTATTAACAATATTGCTTAATTGTTAATATTTATAAAAAAACAATATTTATATGGTGTGTATTTTTATTTATTATTTTAATTAAAAGTTAATAACTATTAAAATCTTATATATACAAATATTCATTATTTTATTTTTCAACTTAGTTAACATTTATTATATATTAATTATTTTTTTTATTTATTAATAAAACTATTTATTATATAATTAACTCTTGAATAAAGAAAATGATAAAAAAAGTCAAATAAATTTGGTATGTTTACGCTATTAAATTAAAAACAAGATTATGAAAAATTTATTTACCCTTCTTAATATTTTATTATTCATTTTTTATAGTAATAATTCTGTTTCTCAGATGAGTTATTCTGAAGATTTTGAAAGTTATACTTCTGGAAGTCCAATAGCTCAAACTTCTTCTCACTGGAATTCCTGGGATGAAATAATGAATAATTCAGTAGCACCGTTTATAGATGATTGCAATGTAATAAATCCTAGTTTAAGCTCACCTATTACTGCATATAGTGGATTAAATACATTATATTTTAAAGAAAATAATGCTGGACAAGGAGGTCCTGAAGATATTTTATTTTATTTTGATACAACACAAAATATAAATCAAACTGTTTTTCCAAGTTTATCAACTCCTCATGTAGCTGGTGATATAGTTTTTTCTCAAATGATGTATGTAAGAACAGGAGCATATTTAAATTTTCAATCATTAAATAACGTAGGACAAGGAACAGGAGTATGGGCTCTAGAAGTTAATTTTGAAACAACGGGTGATATACTAATGGGTAATACGGCAGTTCCTTCACTTGGAGCAGGATCATATCCAATAGGACAATGGTTTGAATTTAAATTTGAAATAGATTTATCAAGTAATAATTGGGAATTATTTATTGATGGGGTATCACAAGGATCTTTTTCAAATCCTGAAAATAAGCTTTCTTCTGTTGACTACTATACTAGATCTGGAGATGAGTACTATATAGATGATGTTTCTTTTTCTTTTACACCCGCAACACTTGCCCCAATTAATGGACAAACAGTTAGTTGTAATACTATTGAAGGCTTGTCAGGTCAACAAAGATATCCTTCTGTTGATGTAAGAAATTTTGGATTAAATGTTATAAATTCTTTTGATTTAACATTTGATTATAATGGAATACAAGTAACAGAAAATGTAAGTAATATAAATTTAGGATTTGGTTTAGGTTCTTTAGATGTAATGACTGTAGAATTTACAAATCCAATTACTTTAGCAGGGGGAACAAACCCAGCAGTTGTTTATATTCATAATATTAACAGTGGAGTAAACCAAAGTACGTCAGATGATACACTAATAGTTAATATTGAAGCTGTTGTTCCTGCACCAGGAAAATTAGTTATAGGAGAAGAGGCAACAGGAACTTGGTGTTCTTGGTGTCCAAGAGGAGCTGTTGCTATGAATTGGATGGATCATGATTATGAAGGATTTTGGCAAGGAATAGCTGTACATAATGCTGATCCAATGGCTAACGCAGATTACGATGCAGGATTAGCTCCATATATAGGAGGTTATCCAAGTGGACTAGTAGATAGAGGGCCAGAAATAGATCCATCTGTTTTTAAAGGAGATTTTTTACAAAGAATACAAGTGGCACCAAGTGCAATAATGACTAATGGTGCTCAGTTAATTGGGGACACATTAAAAGTATCTATGGTTGTAGATTTTCAAACAACTGTTGGCCCAATGTATAAATTAGCATGTGTTATAACAGAAGATTCTGTTACAGGTTCGGGACCTGATTATTATCAAGCTAATGCCTACAGTGGAGGAACATCATTAATAGATGTTGATGGAAGTGATTGGAACCAAAAACCAGGTAATGTTCCAGATTATATGATGACATACAAGCATGTTGCAAGATATATATCGCCTTCTTATTCAGGAAACCCTATAGGAAAAACATATAATACAGGAGAAAAAGATACGGTTTGTTTTGAGTTTATATTAGATCCTAATTGGGATAAAAACCAAATTAGTATTGTAGGTATGTTTATAGATCCAAATAATATGATAGATAATGGATCATCAACTAAAATTTATGAGGCTGAAGCAAATGGATATCATCCTTGCTCCTCTGTATCTACATCTACAGCAATACAGTTAAATGGACCAGACAATGTAAATGTTTATCCAAACCCAACAAACGATAAAATTTATATAAGTAACTTAAAAGAAAATAATGTAACTTTAAAAGTATTTGATATAAGTGGAAAGGAGGTGATTTATAAAAAAGTATCTAATAAAGAACAAATAGATATGTCTCAACTTTCCAATGGAATATATCAATTTTCTTTTGAAGGAAAAGAATGGAAAGAAAATAGAAGAATAGTTAAGGACTAATTATTGATAGATAAAGCTGCTTTCTTTCCAAATCGCTTTTTAATATTTTAACTTTTATATTTTGTCCTAATTGGAAGGTTTTGAGAGAAGAATATCCAGTTAGGCAAAATTCTTTACTATTATAGATATAATGATCATCTGTCATAGATGACAATTTAATTAACCCTTCACAACCCGAATCGTTTAAAACAACATAAACACCCCATTCTGTTATTCCAGAAATTTTTCCCTTAAATACATTACCAATTTTATTTTTAAAATAAAGTGCTTGCATGTATTTAAAAGAAGCTCTTTCCGCTAGACTAGCATTTCTTTCTGTTTCAGAACAATGTTTACATAAGCCTTCTAAATTGAGCGAAGAAAAAGAATCTACTTTTAAAATAAACTTTAATATTCTGTGAACGAGTAAATCAGGATATCTTCTAATGGGAGATGTAAAATGAGAATAATAAGAAAAAGCTAATCCAAAATGACCAATGTTTTTGGTAGTATATTTTGCTTTAGCCATCGAGCTAGCCACAAGGTTTTGAAAAAGTGTTTTTTCACCACTTTCTAAAGTTTCCTTTAAAAAAGCATTTAATTTTTTGGGCAGATTATCTCCTAACTTAAAAGAGTAATTATAATCAAATTGTTTGGCTATTTTAGATAAAATAGAGAGCTTATCTATATTAGGTTTATCATGAACTCGATAAACAGAATTAAAGGAATAATTTTTATTAATGTATGTAGCAACAGTTTTATTAGCTAAAAGCATAAATTCTTCAATTAAGCTGTTTGTTTGAAGATAACTTTTGTGTTTTAAGCCGATAGGAACATTGTTTTTATCAAGTAAAAACTTTATATCAGAGCTTTCAAAGTTAATAGACCCGTCTAATATTCTGTTGTTTTTTAATAGTTTGGCCGTTTTATTTAGAAAAGAAAGCTCTTCTACAAAAACACCAGAGTTATTATCTATACAACTTTGTGCTGACTCATATGTAAAACGATGGTTAGAACAAATAATCGTTTCTGAAAAAGAGAAGTCGTTAATATTTGCTTTATTATCAAGTTTAAAAATAACGGAAAAAGCTAGCCTGTCAACATTAGGTTTTAAAGAACAAATGTCATTAGAAAGATTTTCAGGCAACATAGGGATAACACGATCAGCAAGATAGACACTATTTCCTCTTTTTTTTGCTTCATTATCAAGTAGATCAGCAGGTTTAACATAAAAAGAAACATCAGCAATATGAACCCCAACTTCCCAGAGATTTTTGGAAAGTTTTTTAACAGAAAGAGCATCATCAAAATCTTTTGCGTCTTCAGGGTCAATTGTAAATGTATTTGTGTTTCGAAAATCTAAACGAGACTTAAGTATCGACGGACTAATAGAAAGGGTTTTGTTTTTTGAGAAGTCTAGTAAGTCTTTTTCAAAAAAATCAGATAGGCCATGGTCATATATTATAGAGTCAATAGCAGTAAAATGATTGTTTTTTTCTCCTAACACACGAATTATTTTTCCAACAGGGTTTTTACCTCCACTTAGCCAAGAAGTAACCTGCACTAATACTTTTTTGTTTTTATAATGAGATTTAAATAAAGATTTTGGAATAAAGATATCAAAAGGAACTTTTTTGTTGTCGGCAACTAAAAAACAACCAGAGGAAGAAACATCTAAAACGCCAACAAAGGAACTTTTTTTTCTTTCAACAACTTTTGTTATCTCAGCGAGTTTTTTCTTTTTACTTACACTATATACAGTAATTTCAACAATATCATCTGCTAAAGAAAACAAAGAGAGGTGCTTTGGAACAAAATATTCTGAATCTCCAACAGAAACATAGACTCCTTTTTTAGAGGTGTTTTTAACCACACCAGCTAGACATAAATTTTTTAAATTTAATTTAAAATGGCCTCGTCTAATCTCTTTTATATATGAAGACGCCTTAAGTTCTTCAAGAAGATCACATATAATGGATTTAATATTTTGATTTTTAATATTTAGTTTTTTAGCGATTTGCTTATAGTTCATTGACAAGGAAGGGTTTTCTTTGTATATAGAGCGAATTGAAGCAAATAAATTCTTTTTTGAAAAGTTTCTTTCAGCCTTGGGTTTTTTATTTTTCTTTTTGCGCATAATGTAAGTGATAAAAATAATCTTAATTTTACCTTGTGAAAAATTTTAAGCCAAAATATTTTATTCTTATTTTTTTTGTTATTGCAATAAGCTCATGTAGAAGCAAGAAAACATTTAACGGAACAGCAGAGTTACCTTGTCCTGATCATGATGGTGTAAATATTGAAGAAGACAAAAAGTCTAAATGGAGACTGGTGCTATATAAAGACGGGAGAAGTGTCTTTGGAAAGAAAAAAAGAGGAAAAACAAAATTATTTAAAAAGTAATAATAGCAAGGAACATTAGTTTAAACGTTCTTTTGGAAAGCACAACATAAACGAAAAAAAGGAGCTCTACTTATAGAGACTCCTTCTGTTCGCTTGCTCCCCCTCTAGGACTCGAACCTAGGACCCTCTGATTAACAGTCAGATGCTCTAACCAGCTGAGCTAAGGAGGAGTAAAAAAAGGTTGACAAAAATAAGAGAAAGCTTTAAATAATAAAATATATTTGCTAAAAAATTTTTATGAGCCTTTTAGTTGTAGGAACAGTAGCGTTTGATGCTATTGAAACACCATTCGCAAAAACAGATAAAATCATTGGAGGAGCAGCCACATATATTTGTCATTCTGCAAGTTTTTTTTCAAAAAACATAAATCTAGTTTCAGTCGTTGGAGAGGATTTTCCCAATAAAGCGATTAACAGTCTAAAAGAAAAAGGTGTTGACGTAAAAGGGTTGCAAATTAAAGAAGGAAGAAAGACATTTTTTTGGTCGGGAAAGTATCACAATAACATGAACTCAAGAGACACGCTTAAAACGGAACTAAATGTTTTAGAAGATTTTGATCCGGTTGTCCCAAAACAGTACACCAAATCAGAATTCTTAATGTTGGGAAATTTAATGCCCTCAGTTCAAAAAAGGGTGCTGGAACAAATGCAGGAAAGACCAAAACTGATTGTTTTAGACACCATGAACTTTTGGATGGATAACTTCATGCCAGATTTAAAAGAGGCCTTAAAAAACACGGATGTATTAACAATTAACGATGATGAGGCAAGACAGCTATCTGGCGAATATTCTTTGTTGATAGCAGCAAAAAAGATTCTAACAATGGGGCCAAAATATTTAATAATTAAAAAGGGAGAACACGGAGCGATTTTGTTTGGTGAAGATAAAATGTTTTATTCCCCAGCCGTAATGCTTGAGAATGTTATTGACCCAACAGGAGCGGGAGATTCGTTTGCCGGAGGTTTTATAGGGTATTTAGCAAAAACAAAAGAAATTACTTTTGACAACATGAAAAAAGCAGTTGTATACGGGACAGTCTTAGCGTCATTTACCGTGGAAAAACTGGGAATAGAAAGTATAGAAAACATAGAAGAAGAAAAAGTTAATAAAAGATTGGCTGAAATAAGAAGCGTAGTTTCTTTTTAAAATAATGTAGAGTTGTTGTTTCGACTTTGATTTTCGTACCAAACATCAGAAACAAGGTCAGTCCCCTCTGCAGCAGAAACAGCCAAACGATCACAACGTTCGTTTTCAACATTGTTGTTGTGACCTTTTACCCACAAAAAACGGATAGAATGCTTTTTGTAAACAGATAAAAAACGAATCCACAAGTCGGGGTTTTTCTTTCCTTTAAAGTTCTTTTTTTGCCAATCAAATAACCACCCTTTTTCAATTGCATTAACAACATATTTTGAGTCAGAATAAACAACAATTTCTGAGTTCAGTTTTTTAACGTTTTCAAGACCAACAATAACAGCCAACAGTTCCATACGATTGTTAGTGGTTAATAAAAACCCTTTGCTAATTTCTTTTCTATGTTTACCGCTTAGCATTACAACCCCATAACCTCCTCTTCCAGGATTACCCTTAGCAGAACCATCGGTATAAATTATGATTGACACTTTTTGATGTAATTTAAAATTGTTGGCGCAAAAAACTGATGCTCTAAAGTAGAGATTTTTTTTGAGAGAGACTCTGCTGTTTCAGCCGTAGAAACACTGCATTTTTCTTGAAATAGTATTTTTCCCTGATCATAAAACTCATTTACCAAATGAATTGTTATACCAGAATAAGGTTCATTATTTTCTATAATGGCTTTATGAACATTCATGCCAAACATTCCTTTACCACCATATTTTGGAAGTAATGAGGGATGAATGTTTATGATTCGGTTTTTATAAAAAGCTACAAGTTTTTTAGGAATCTTTAATAAAAAACCAGCCAAAACAATAAAATCAATCTTTTTTTCTAATAGCTTGTCGTTAAATTCTGAAAAATTAAAAAGCTGCTTTTTTGAAAAAACAAAGCTATCAATGCCATGTTTTTTTGCGCGTTGTAAAATAAACGAAGAGCTGTTATTTGATGCTATAAGCGCAACTTTTGCATGTGTACAATCAGAAAAGTGCTCTAATATTTTTTCCGCATTAGAACCAGAACCGGAGCCAAAAATTGCAATGTTTTTCAATTAAGTTAATTTTTTTCAAAAATATAATAAACAACTAAATGTTAAAATAGAAAATAATAAAGTTTGCAAATTCTTTAATTAATAGTTTTATTTGCAAAGTAATAACTATAAAAAAAAAATTATGTCAGATATTTCAGAGAAGGTAAAAGCAATAATTGTAGATAAGCTAGGAATTGATGAAAACGAAGTTACTAACGAAGCAAGTTTCACTAATGATTTAGGTGCCGACTCATTAGATACGGTCGAGCTAATAATGGAGTTTGAAAAGGAATTTGATATACAAATACCAGACGATCAAGCTGAAGCAATTTCAACAGTAGGAGATGCGGTAAAATATATTGAGTCTGCCTAAAACAGCTATGACAAGAAGAGTTGTTATCACAGGTATAGGCGCCTTAACACCAATTGGTAATAATACTAAAGATTATTGGAGCTCTTTAAAAAATGGTGTTAGTGGAGCGGCCCCTATTACATATTTTGATACAGAAAATTTTAAAACAAAGTTTGCCTGCGAACTAAAAGACTTTCAACCAACTGATTTTTTAGACAGAAAAGAATCAAGAAAGCTGGATAGGTTTAGCCAATATGCCATGATTGTGGCGCAAGAAGCATTTAATGATGCCAAATTAGAAAACCATAATATTGTTCCTGAGCGCGCAGGTGTTATTTGGGGATCGGGAATAGGGGGCATGGAAACTTTTTTTGGTGAATCCGCAGGCTTTGCCAAAGGAAATGGCGTTCCCAGATTTAATCCTTTTTTTATTCCAAAGCTAATTTCAGACATACCCGCGGGTCATATTTCAATTAAATACAAGCTTAGAGGACCTAATTTCACAACAGTATCTGCTTGCGCATCTTCAACAAACGCATTAATAGATGCGTTTAATTATATTAAGTGGGATAAAGCAGACATGTTTGTTGTTGGCGGGTCTGAAGCGTGTATATTTGAGCCAGGAATAGGAGGCTTTAATGCAATGATGGCTTTGTCAACTAGAAACGATGATCCAAAAACAGCATCTCGCCCATTCGATAAAGATAGAGACGGTTTTGTAATGGGAGAAGGTGCGGGGGCATTTATAATCGAAGAGTATGAACATGCAATAAATAGAGGCGCAAAAATATATGCTGAGGTTGTAGGCTCGGGTCTCACAGCAGACGCACATCACATAACTGCTCCTCATCCAGAGGGTTTAGGAGCGCTCAACGTAATGAGAGAAGCAATAAGTGAGGCAAAAATTAATAAAGAAGAGGTTGATTATATTAATGTTCACGGAACATCCACCCCCCTTGGCGATATTGCTGAAACTAAAGCTATAAAACAATTATTTGATAATCACGCATACAGCTTAAATATAAGTTCTACAAAATCTATGACTGGACACCTCCTTGGTGCAGCAGGAATTATAGAGGCTATTGCTGCAGTGTTGGCGATTAAACACAATATTGTTCCGCCGACGATTAACCATCACACCGAAGACCCAGAGATAGATAGCAAGCTGAATCTTACTCTCAATGTAGCTCAAAAGAAAGAAATACGATATGCACTAAGCAATACGTTTGGTTTTGGAGGGCATAACGCATCAATACTTTTTAAAAACCCAGAACTATAATATTTTTTTCAAGATACTTAATAAAATCTTTTTTTCGTTTGAAAAAGAAAAAGAGTCGTTTTAACTATAGAGAAGAAATATATAAAACAGCTTTTCAACACAAGTCATATTGTAAAACAAACAACAACGAACGGTTAGAATTTTTAGGAGATGCTATTTTATGTTTTGTTGTTTCAGAATATATTTATGATGAAAATAAAACACAAAAAGAAGGATATTTATCAAAAAAGAGAGCTGTAATCGTTGCTAGAAAACACTTAAATATGGTAGGAAAAAGAGTGATAAACAAGGAATTACTAAAAACAAAAACAGAAACAATAAGTGATAATATATACGGAAACGCTCTTGAAGCTCTTATAGGCGCAATATATATCGAAAGAGGGATAAAAGAGGTAAAACAATTTATCGTGGATAAAATTATTAATTCCGAATTTATTGACGAATTGATAAATACTGATTATAAAAGTAACCTTCAAAAAATTATTCAAAAAAATCAAAACGATATAAAGTATAATTTAACAAGCACAAAAGGACCGGAACACGATAAAGAGTTTTATGTGACGTTGTTTATTGATAACAAGCAAATAAGCCGCGCAAAAGGACGCTCTTTAAAGGAAGCAGAGCAAAACGCCGCGAAAAAAGCATTAAAAAGTGTATCTTAGCTGAAATGAAAAAACGCTTTACATTAGAACCGGTTGAAGAAGATTTTAGGGTTTATGCCATTAACAGTCATGCAAAAGGTTATTCGCTTTGTTGGAAGATAAATCAACAATTTAAAATAGACCTAGAAAGAGTTAGTGAGGCAGTTGTACAAAAGAGTGTTTTTGTTCGCTACAACTATAAAAGCAACGAAGGGCAAGAATTTAATGTAATAACAAACAGATCAAAAGAAGGCTACTTTATTCCTGATCACAAGGCCGTAAACTACTTTTTGGTTGTTAATAAAAAGCATAATCAAAAAAAATTATTAGAAGAATTAAAAAAAAACAGTGAAATATTATTTGCTTTTGAGCTTGAATTAGAAAAGAGCAAATACACAGAAAGATTTATATTTAATGAGACGTAAAACTAAAATAATAGCAACAATTGGGCCGGCAACTAGCTCAAAAGAAATGATCAAAAGATTAATATCAAGAGGAGTTAACGTGTGTAGACTTAACTTCTCACATATTGATCATGAAACAGCAAAAGAAATAATAACCTCTATTAAAGAAATTAACCAAGAGCTGCATACGCACACAGCAATATTAGCAGACCTACAAGGGCCTAAAATTAGGGTTGGCCAACTACCATCATCGTTTAAGTTAGTAAGAGGTAAAGAAGTGATTATTTGTACAAAAAAAAGAGCAAACACAATTCCTGTTAATTATAATAATTTTGCTAAAGACGTAAAGAAAAGAGATGTCGTTTTGTTAGATGATGGAAAGCTAAGTTTAAAAGTGGTTTCTTCAAATGGAAAAGACACTGTAAAATTAAAAGTAGTACACGGAGGGTTGCTTCATTCGTTCAAGGGAATTAACCTGCCAAATACAAAAATCACCCTTCCTTGCTTAACAAGAAAAGATAGAAAGGATTTAGCGTTCATATTAAAAGAAAAAATAGAGTGGATTGGACTATCTTTTGTCCGTTCTTCGGAGGACATTAAAAAGCTGAAAAGAATAATTAAGCGAGCAAAAGTAACTCATAAAGTGATTGCAAAAATTGAAAAACCACAAGCAATAAAAGAATTAGACGCAATCATTAATGAGTCGGAGGCAATAATGGTGGCAAGAGGAGATTTGGGCGTCGAGGTTCCAACACAAAAAGTTCCTGCATATCAAAAGAGCATCGTTGAAAAATGCATTGCTGCATCCAAACCGGTAGTTATTGCGACCCAAATGCTCGAAAGCATGACCGAAAACCCTCGACCAACAAGAGCTGAGGTAAATGACGTTGCTAATTCAGTTATAGATGGTGCGGACGCAGTTATGTTAAGCGGTGAAACATCTGTTGGTCAACACCCTCTAAAAGCGGTAGACACTATGAGAAAAATAATTCGTGATGTTGAAAAAAGCAAACACAGTATTTCAAAAAATCAACCACCTAGAGAAATAACAAATAAAGAAAGGCTTTTATCTGAGGCGATATGTTCAAACGCATGCTCAATAGCCGAAACGGCTAACGCTAAAGCAATTATTGCAATAACATATTCTGGCTATAATGCAATAAAAACCTCAAGCTTTAGGCCAAATGCTTTTATATATGTTTTTACGCATAATCACACGATATTAAACACTCTAAGCTTGGTTTGGGGGGTAAGAGGTTTTTATTACGATAGGGGGGCAACTACAGACCAGACTATTGAAGAAACAATCAACTTTTTGAAGCAAAACAAATTAATAAGGAAAAATGATTTTGTTGTTAACCTTGCCAGCATGCCGGCACAAGAAAAAGGAATGACAAATGTCATGAAATTAAGCAAAGTAAAATAATATGATAAACAAGAAACTATTAGCAGAAATATGTGAGGTTGCAGGTGCTCCAGGACATGAACAAAGGGTTAGAGAAATTGTAATAAAACAGGTAAAACCACTTGTTGATGAAATTAGAATTGACAACATGGGAAATGTTGTGGCTATAAAAAAAGGAAAAGAAAGGAAAAAAGTAATGATTGCGGCCCACATGGACGAAATAGGATTTATCGTTACACACGTAGACGACCAAGGGTTTATATATTTTCACACCCTAGGAGGTTTTGACCCAAAAACCCTAACTGCACAAAGGGTTATAATTCATGGAAAAAAAGATGTTATAGGCGTTATGGGTAGCAAGCCAATACACCTGATGAGCGTGGCTGACAGAGCAAAAGTACCAACGATAAAAGACTATTTTATTGATACCGGAATGACAAAAAAAGAGTTAGACAAACTTATTTCTGTTGGTGACACCATTACCAGAGATAGAAAATTAATTGAGATGGGAGATTGTTTAAATTGCAAATCTATGGATAATAGGGTTTCAGTTTTTATACTTATTGAAATGTTAAGAGAAATGAAAAACACGCCACCATATGATGTTTATGCTGTTTTTACTGTACAAGAAGAAATAGGAATTAGAGGAGCAAATGTTTCGGCGATGGATATCAATCCTGATTTCGGTTTTGGTCTTGATACAACTATTGCTTGGGACACACCGGGAAGCACAAAACAAGAAAGGGTGTCGGCTCTAGGTGAGGGGGCTTGTATTAAGGTCATGGACTCTTCAACGGTATGTGACTATAGAATGGTGGCATATATGAAAGAAATAGCCAAAAAGAAAAAGATTAAAACACAGTTAGAAATCTTGCCAGCTGGAGGTACGGATACATCTGGAGTGCAAAGAATGAATCCGGGAGGTAGCATCGCAGGTGCAGTTTCTATACCCACAAGACACATACATCAAGTTATCGAAATGGTCAACAAAAAAGATGTTAGAGCGGCCATAGATCTTCTTGGGGGGTGTGTTGAAAACCTTAATTCTTATGATTGGAATTTTAAATAGATTTAAAAAATTAAAGGAAAGTTAAAAATAAAAACTATCTTTAAAAAAATTAAACAATTAAAAATGAAAAAAATAACATACCTTTTTATAGCAATTTCAATAGTATTTGCATCATGCACAAAAGAGGAAGGTTGCACCGATTCAAGAGCAACCAATTACAAATCAAGCGCAGAGTCTGACGATGGTTCATGTGTTTTTTCAATTGCTGGAGGAGAGTGGATAACACAATCTATTTCTGCAAGTGGAACAATGTCGGTTTCTTTAATGGGAATACCGTTTTTAGATAGCGCAATAAATTATATAGAAACAGATTCATTAGAACCATATAAGTTATCTTTTTTTGATGATAATACCTATGTTGAATACGATCAGTCTAACCAGGAGGTAGAGGGAGGAACTTGGTCTGTTTCAGGAACTGAACTAACAATAAATACACCAGACACAACACTAATTGGAACACTTGAGGATGTTAGCAAAACAAACGCAACAATAATTATGGATTTTTCAGAAAACTTCACTGAAGACGGAGCAACAGTCGATATTAATCTAACACAAACGTTATCCCTTTCTAGAGATTGGTAGATGAAAACTGCTTTAAAAACCTAACATCATTTTCGTAAAATAAGCGAATATCATCAATACCATACAGAAGCATTGCAATTCGTTCTATGCCCATACCAAAGGCATAACCACTATATTTTTTGGGGTCAATACCGCAGTTTTCTAAAACGTTTGGATCAACCATTCCACAGCCAAGAATCTCAAGCCACCCCGTACCTTTAGTAATTCTATAGTCAGACTCTTTTTCTAAACCCCAATAGATATCTACCTCTGCAGAAGGCTCTGTAAAAGGAAAGTATGAGGGACGAAGTCTAATCTTAGTATTTTTTCCAAACATTTCTTTTGCAAAGTAAAGAAGAGTTTGTTTTAAGTCAGAAAAACTAACTTTTTCATCAATGTATAACCCCTCCACTTGATGAAACAAGCAGTGTGCTCTTGCGGAAATCGCCTCATTTCTATAAACTCTTCCAGGAGAAAGAGTTCTAATTGGCGGCTTATTTGACTGCATGTGTCTAACCTGAACAGAGGACGTGTGTGTTCTAAGAAGAATATCAGGATTTGTTTGAACGAAAAAAGTGTCTTGCATGTCTCGGGCAGGATGATCTTCAGGAAGGTTTAAAGCTGTAAAGTTATGCCAATCATCCTCTATTTCTGGTCCATGAGAAACACTAAAACCAATACTGTTAAAAATGGAAATAATTTTTTGTTCAACAATAGATATAGGATGTCGGCTCCCTATTGAAGAATTTTTTACAGGCTTAAACAAATCAGGTTTTGGGCCAGTATTGTTTTCAGAAAACAAAGGTTTTAAGGAAGAGATTTTTGTTTGAACTAAATTTTTAAGATTGTTAATCGCTAAACCAAATTCTTTTTTTTGTTCATTTGGAACCTCTTTAAAGCTATTAAAAAGAGAGGTTAAATGTCCCTTTTTTCCTAAATATGAAAGCCTAAAGCTTTCTAATTCTTCTTTAGAAGAAGGAGAAAAACCCTCAACCTTTTTTACTAAACTATCAATCTTTGATAACATACAATAATTTCTATATATTTGCTAAAGTAATTACAAAATAACAATATTTATGCGAATTAAATCGTCTTTCATAATATTTACAAGTTTTTTCGCATTATCATTAATGGTTCTAACTTCTTGTACAAAAGAAAGCAGTCCTACTGTAGGTGTTGTTATTGTTGTTGACCAACAAAAAAACCCAATCGCCGATGCTAGAGTAACACTATCTATTAACGACGATCTTGTAAGCAATCAAGGGGCAACACCAATAGGCGAATTAACTAGAACAGAATACACGGACGTTCAAGGAAGAGTAGAATTCACATATGAATTAGAAGCAATTTTTGATATTAACATTCAAAAACTAAGTGGAAACGACACTTTAATTGGTCAAAACATGATTGCTTTGGTTAGGGGTGAAACCGTTACAAAACGAGTTACGATTAACTAATATATTTTATTATACCTTCTTTAATTAGTTTTTCTTGGTCTATTTCAGATAGGTTTTTTATAGCCCTAACTTCTTCATAGTGAGGCCAGCCATCCTCATCAACACCATTAAATCTATAATAACCAAAAGAACTAAGAATTTTACAAGTTGCTATATGTAAAACATCTACCTTTTCCTCTTTACTAAAGCTTTTTTCTGGCATATTCAGCTCTTGTAGCCCAATTAAATATAAAACACCTTTTAGTGTTATATCGTAATCAAATTGTTTTTCAAGACGCGTAATTAGAAGATCCCAATTTTTTTCTAAATCTTTCATGACACAAAAATAAACTTAATATCTTTACAAAATGAGTTATTTAGATATAGCTATTGTAATACCTTTTTTATACTCGACAATTAAGGGATTTTCAAATGGACTTATTAAAGAAGTAACTGGTTTAATTGGTTTTGTTTTTGGGGTGTATTTTGCTATTAACTTTTCTGCTTATTTAGAGCCTAAAATATCTGTTTATTTCTCGGGACACGAAGATTTTATACCAATTATCACATTTGTTATTTTATTCGGGATGATTATACTATCAATTCGTTCGGTAGGCTTTATTTTAGACAAATTAACGAAGGCGCTTGCTCTTGGCATAATTAGTAAGCTACTAGGGGCAGTTTTTGGGTTTTTAAAAGTTTTATTGATACTAAGTTTTTTAATTTTTATAGTAAAAGATTATAATCTAATCAATTTAGAAAAATTTGATAAAACAGTGTTATTAAAGCCAATAGAAAATGTTTCAACCCAAATAATACCGAACATTAATAAACATAGAAATGAAGTTTTAGAAAAGATAGATAAAAAAACAAAAAAAGCAAAAGAAAAAATTAATCTTCAATAGCACAGAGACCAGGAAGGTTTTTGCCCTCTAAATATTTGAGCATAGCACCTCCTCCAGTTGAAACATAAGATACACTATCGGTCAAGCCAAACTTTTTAATTGCTGCAACAGAATCACCCCCACCTACTAAAGAAAAGGCGCCATTTTTTGTCGCTTCAGCAACTGCAAACCCAACTTTTTTTGTTCCGTTTTCAAAGCGGGACATTTCAAAAACGCCCATTGGACCGTTCCAAATAATTGTTTTTGACTTTAAAATAGCTGCACAAAACAGCTGTATACTTTTTTCTCCAAGATCAAATCCAGCAAATCCTTTTGGAATGTTATATATATCGGAATGATTAATTAAACAGTCATTACTGAATTCAGACCCATTAACGGAATCAATCGGAAGTAATAAGTTTACATTTTTATTATTAGCCTCCATAACCAATTCTTTTGCTAAACTCAATTTGTCTTCTTCAACCAGAGAGTTTGATACTTCTCCGCCCAAAGCTTTTATGAAGGAATATGCCATCCCACCACCTACAATTAAATTATCTACAATGTTATATAATGATCTAATAACATCAATTTTTCCTGATATTTTGGCTCCACCAATAATAGCAGTAACAGGCCTATTGGTATTTTTCATAACGCTTTTTAATGCTAAAAGTTCTTTTTCAACCAAGAACCCAACACACTTTTTGTTGTTAAAGAAGGAGGCAACTTTTGATGTTGACGCATGATCTCTATGAAGGGTTCCAAAAGCATCATTAATATACCAATTACCAAGACGAGCTATCTCTTTTGCAAAACCTTCACAGCCAAGCTTTTCATTTTTATTAAATCGCATATTCTCTAATAGAAAAACAGACCCAGATCTAGAGGCTTCAATTTTTTCAACCGCAGATTTTTCAAGATAATTTTGTAAAAAAACAACCTTTTGTTTTAGTAATTTTGAAAGTACATCAACAATGTTGATTAACGAAAATCTAGACTCAAAATTACCGTTTGGCCTTCCTAAATGTGATAATATTACTGCCTTACCCCCAGAATTTATAACATAATTTATTGTGTCTAAAGCGCCAATAATTCTACTGTTGTCCGTGACTGTTAAATTGTTATCTAAAGGAACATTAAAATCCACTCTAATAAGCGCAACTTTATCGCTAAAATTAATATTGCTGATTTTTTTCATTTTACAAAAATAAAAACATAAATTTTTTAATTTTGAATAAGAACAAAAAAAATGCTTTTCAGAGACATTCCAGGAAATAACGAAATAAAACAAAAGTTAATAAATGGTGTTGTTAACGGCAGAATCGCTCATGCACAGTTGTTTTGCGGCCCAAACGGAAATGCTAAATTAGCCTTAGCGCTTTCATATGCGAGATACGTAAATTGTCAAAGCAAATTACCTACAGACTCTTGTGGATCTTGTTTAAGTTGTAAAAAATATAACAATCTTGAACACCCAGACCTTCATTTGGTGTTTCCTATAATTAAAACAAATAAAATTAAAAACACAATTAGCGACCATTATTTAAGAGAATGGAGAAACCTTGTTATAGATAACGCATATTTATCTATTTATGATTGGGCAGAAGAATTTAAAGGTGAAAATAAAATGGGTCAAACAGGAACGATATATAAAGATCAAGCTAAAAGTATAAGTGAAAAAATCAAGTTGAAAAGTTACGAGTCTAATTATAAGGTTGTTCTCATATGGAGCGCCGAGCTTATGAACAAAGATGCTGCAAATAANCTTTTAAAANTTNTTGAAGAGCCNCCTNAAAAAACACTTTTTTTACTTACAACTCANAATAAAAANAGTCTTCTTAAAACCATACTGTCAAGATTACAAATTACAAATGTTGCTAATTTTAAAAAAAATGATTTNTTGACTTATTTTNACCANNTTGAAAAAGATCAATATAAATTAGTGGAAGAACAGGTGGAAGGNNTAAANTATGATTTAGGNTCAATAATAAANCTTTTGAAAAATCAAGATNCAGATNNAACATANTTTCAGNTTTTTGCAAANTGGATGAGNTTTTTGTATAGAAAAGATNTTCAAANAATAGTTGATTGGAATGAAAAAATATCAATTGTTGGTAGAAAAAANCAAATAGAATTTTGCAATTATTCTCTTAATATTATAAGNGNNTGTNTAATATATAAAATCNGNATACAAACAAATACAATCATAAAAAAAGAAGAGAAAGAATTNATAAAAAACTTTTCCCCANACTTAAGNCANGANAATATTNTAAATATCGCAAACAAACTAGAGNAAACAATTTTCGCTATTGGAAGAAATGCAAATTCTAAAATTTTATTTTTTAACTTATCATTAGAGTGTTTAAAATTNTTAACTTTAAAGTCNAATTAATTCTAATTTAATATGGCTTGTGGAAACTGTAATACATGTGATGTTTCAGAAAAAAGAGGCTGTGGAACCAGCTCAGTGTTTGATTGGTTGTATCAAATAGAAAGTGTTGANGAAAACAACAGAAAACTTGTTGAAGTACAATTTAAAGGAGATCGAAAAGATTTTTTCACCAATACAGATGGNCTAGATCTTTCTGTAGGAGANTGGATTGCTGTTCAGGCTGANAAATCCGGNCATGATATTGGAAAAATCACAATGATAGGCGAATTGGTACANTTACAAATTAAAAGAAAAAATAGAGATGTTAAAAAAGAACCTCTTAGAAAAATCTATAGAAAAGTAGAAGAAAAAGAGNTNAAAAAGTGGACCGAATTAATAAAAAAAGANACGGATATTTTAGAAACTGCTAATAGAATTGTTCAAAAACATAAACTCGAAATGAAACTTTCAGACATTGAGTTTCAAGCAGACAACACTAAAGCAACATTTTTTTANACAGCAGACAAAAGAGTAGACTTTAGAAACNTAATAAAGGATTACTCCAAAGAATTTAAGGTGAGAATAGAAATGAAGCAAATAGGTGTTAGGCAAGAGGCAGCGAAAATAGGCGGCCTAGGTTCTTGTGGAAGAGAGCTTTGCTGTTCNACATGGATGACAGAATTTCCTTCAGTATCAACATCTGCAGCTAGATANCAACANCTATCGATTAACCCTCAAAAAATTTCNGGCCAATGTGGAAGNTTAAANTGTTGTTTGAATTTTGAGTTAGAAACATANACTGAAGCTATTAAGGAATTTCCAAGTTCAAAAACNAAATTAAAATTTAAAAACGGAGANGCTAAGTTTGCTAAANTAGACGTGTTTAAACAAAAGATGTATTATTTTTATNNAAACTCACCAATGGATNTTTTTGAACTGCACNTAACTAGCGTTAAGCAAATTATTAAGTTAAATAAAGAAGGAAAACAGCCTGAAAAAATAGAAAAATTTGTGNNGCATGAAGAGGAAAACAGAATAACTTTTAAAGATGGTAGTGGAAAAGCATCTGTTAATCGTTTTGATAATAAAAACAAAAAAAAGCGCTTTAAAAAGAAGANGGTAAAATGAAAAAAGCAGTTTTTTTTATGATATTATTTGTTTTTATTTCNTGNGATAAAAATAATGTTTANCAGCAGTTTTTTGATATTCATGAAAANACGTGGNNCAAGGATTCANTGATTAATTTTGAATTAACTGATTTAGANACATCGGTTANCTACAAGNTGTTTTTAAACATAAGACACGGCGTCGAATATAAATATCAAAATATATTTTTATTNTCAAAAACAGACCATAATAAAGATACNTTGGAAATATATTTATGTGANAANNNNGGTAAATGGTATGGTAAAGGGTGGGGTGATGTTAAGGAGGTTACAGTAGACATATCTAATGTTAATGATAAAANAATTACAAAATCTAGCAGCATAAGNTTTGANCAAGCAATGAGGNATGGTGATAAAGAGAGTATTGANAANCTGCAACATATTNATTCANTAGGAATTTTAATTCAACAAAANAATGATTAAAAGATCAATTTTATTCATTTGGATAATCATACTTAGTCCATTTTTATCNTTGTTTTTTTTAGTTCAACTAGCATCNTTTGAGGTTTTTGGACCTCTACCAAGCTTGCAACAATTAGAAGANCCTAAAAGTAATCTNGCTACAGAAATTATNTCAGAAGACGGNATAGTTCTAGGNAAATATTTTTTTGANAATAGNACAAAAGTTGAGTTTGATGAAATTTCNGNCAACTTNATTAATGCCCTGATAGCAACTGAAGANATTCGTTTTAAAAACCATTCTGGAATTGATGTGCGGGCCCTTNTTAGAGCAATATTAGGAGCNATTAAGGGTGATGTTAGTTCNGGGGGGGCTAGCACAATAACTCAGCAGTTAGCAAAAATGTTGTTCACTGAAAAACCTGCAACNGGAATNCAAAGAGTTTTGCAAAAACTAAAAGAATGGGTTATTTCCGTTCAGCTTGAAAAGAGATATACAAAAAATGAGATTTTAACNATGTACCTAAATAGGTTTGATTGGGTAAATAATGCAGTTGGNATNGAGTCCGCNTCAAANGTTTATTTNAATAAAGATCCAATANACTTAGANATTGAAGAAGCAGCAATGTTAGTNGGNATGCTAAAAAACCCTTCGCTTTATAATCCNAACAGAAGAATAGAATTAACCAAATCNAGAAGAGATGTTGTGTTATATCAAATGATGAAATATAAATTTATTACAGATTCTGTTTATAAANAAANCATAGAAAAAGAAATAATTTTNGACTTTAAAAAAGCCAGTCANAATAGAGGTTTGGCGCCATATTTCAGAGAATACCTAAGAACAGAAATGAAAAAATGGTGTTCGAAAAANACAAAAGCAGACGGCAAAAGATACAATCTTTANACAGATGGNTTAAAAATATATACCACAATTAATTCTAGNTTACANTTTTTTGCTGAGGAAGCAATGCGAACNCATTTATTTAAACTTCAAAANGATTTTTATAGACACTGGAAAGGCTATACTAANGCNCCNTTTCCTGAAGACTTTGAAAAAGAACAAATAGATGAAATTTTAAATCAAGCGATAAAAAGATCAGAAAGGTATATCAAGTTAAAAAANACNGGAANANCAGAGTCAAAAATNAAAGAAATNTTTAACAAAAAGNTTCCAATGAAATTGTTAGCATGGAATNAAAAAATTAAAAAAANACTTCCAAAAAAGGATGTGGAAGATTATTTTGTTTCAGGCGACACAATNTATTCNTGGTTTAAAGAAATAGACACTNTTTTNTCTCCTNTNGANTCAATATACTATAATAAATTTTTTATACATTCNGGNTTAATGAGNATGGATCCAANGAATGGACATGTNAAGGCATATGTTGGCGGAATCAACTATAAACATTTTAAATATGATCATGTAACCATTGGNAAAAGACANGTGGGGTCTACATTNAAACCTTTTTTATACTCTTTAGCGNTTCAAGAAGGNTTTTCNCCATGNTATAAAGTNTCAAATATTCCCGTTGTTTTTGANAAAAAAAGATGGNGANTAGATAAAGATTGGGCTCCACAAAATTCNGGAGACGATTTCGAGGGNCTTTCCTTAAGTATGAAGTTTGGTTTAGCAAATTCAATAAATTCCGTAACAGCATANATTATGAAACAGTTTGGNCCACAAGCCGTAGTAGATCTTGCGAAAAAAATAGGTATTAAATCCAAAATCTTAGCAGTACCATCGTTATGTTTAGGAACCTTTGATTTGTCTGTCTATGAGATGGTNGGAGCATATTCGACATTTGTTAATAAAGGAGTTTGGANAGAACCCGTTTTTATAACAAAAATAGAAGATAAAAACGGNNTAATTATTGAAGAATTTACACCCAAAACTCAGGAGGCGATGAGNGAAGAGACAGCAGCAATAATGGTGCGATTATTGCAAGGTGTTGTTGATGGNGTCTATAGCCCTGAAGCTAAAACCTCAAAAGGAACAGGAGTAAGACTNCGATATAAATATAAATTTACCAATGAGATNGGTGGAAAAACCGGAACGACACAAAACCAGTCTGATGGATGGTTTATTGGAATCACACCAAACCTNGTNACTGGTGTNTGGTCTGGATGNGANGACAGAAGTGTCCATTTTAGAGACATCTATTATGGTCAAGGAGCAAACATGGCTCTTCCAATTTTTGCCGAGTATTTAATACGAGTGTATAAAGATAAAGATATTTCAAAAATTAATCCAATAAAGTTTAATATTCCAAAATATATTGATGTAAAAATGGATTGCGGTGAACAAGTACAAACAACAGAAGACATATTTTTAGAAGAAGAATTTTAATATGATAAATAAAAAAGTAAAAGATGTAGCTGAAGCTATTGACGGTGTTAAAAGCAATATGACATTAATGTTTGGTGGTTTTGGCTTATCAGGAATACCCGAAAACTGTATTAAAGAATTATCTAAAAAAGAAATTTTTAATTTGACATGTATTTCAAATAATGCAGGTGTAGATGATTTTGGTTTGGGATTATTATTAGAGAAAAGACAGGTTGATAGAATGATTTCATCATACGTTGGAGAAAACGCTGAGTTTGAAAGACAAATGTTATCGGGAGAATTAAAAGTTGACTTAATTCCGCAAGGAACTTTGGCAGAAAGGTGCAGAGCAGGAGGTGCAGGAATACCAGCATTTTTTACCCCAGCAGGTTTTGGCACAGAAGTTGCTAATGGAAAAGAAGTAAGAGTTTTTGACGGCAAAGCACACATTTTAGAAACAGCCCTAACATCGGATTTTGCGTTTGTTAAAGCCTGGAAAGGCGATGAGGCAGGCAATCTAATTTTTAAAGGCTCAGCTAGAAATTTTAATCCTCTTATGGCAATGGCGGGAAAAATTACAGTTGCAGAAGTTGAAGAATTGCTACCCGCTGGAGAGCTTGATCCAAATCATGTGCACACACCAGGAATATTTGTACAAAGAATTTTTAAAGGAGAGTTGTATGAGAAGCGAATAGAACATTTAACAACAAGAAAAAGAGAGAAATGAGTTTAGATAAAAATCAGATTGCAAAAAGGATTGCTCAAGAACTAAAGCATAACACCTACGTTAACTTAGGTATAGGAATCCCCACGCTGGTTGCTAACTATATTCCTAAGGGAATTGATGTTGAGTTTCAGTCAGAAAATGGAGTTTTGGGAATGGGTCCATTTCCTTTTGAAGGCGAAGAAGACCCAGATTTAATTAATGCGGGAAAGCAAACAATAACTACTTTAGCTGGCGCAGCGCTTTTTGATTCTGCAACATCATTTGCAATGATTAGAGGAAGACATGTTCAGCTAACAGTTTTAGGCGCAATGGAGGTTGCTTCAAATGGAGATATTGCTAATTGGAAAATACCCAAAAAAATGGTAAAAGGAATGGGGGGTGCAATGGATTTGGTTGCTTCTGCTGAAAACATTATTGTTGCAATGATGCATACAAATAAAAAAGGCAAAAGCAAACTATTAAAAAAATGTACTTTGCCAATAACAGGAGTTTCTTGTGTAAAAAAAATTGTAACAAATTTAGCGGTTATTGAGGTTACAAAAAAAGGGTTTAAACTTTTAGAAAGAGCCCCGGGTGTAAATGTGGATCAAATAATAAAGGCAACCGAGGGAAATTTGATTATAAGCGGTGAAGTACAAGAAATGAAAATTTAAATCTTATGACAAAAGAAATTAGTTGTTAACTTATTATCAGTTTATATTATTTTACAGTTACACCCTTTTGTTCTAAATGCTTTTTTATATCCTCTGTTTTGCCTTCAGGTATTGCATCAATAAGTTTTTGAGTGTATGAAGTTTCTGGACTATTATAAATTTTGTCTGAATCCCCCATCTCTTCAATTTTTCCAGACTGCATTACAACCATTCTGTCGCTCATGTACTTTACTACAGAAAGATCATGCGAAATAAATATATATGTTAACCCAAACTCATCTTTTAAGTCGTTTAACAGATTAAGCACTTGTGCTTGAACAGAAACATCTAAAGCAGAAACCGATTCATCACAAATAATAAACTTTGGGCTTACTGCTAAAGCTCTAGCAATACCTATTCTTTGTCTTTGGCCACCAGAAAATTCATGTGGATATCTATAAAAGTGTGTAGGGTCTAAGCTTACCTTGCTTAAAAGCTCTTCAACTCTTTTTTTTCTTTCATTATCGTCTTTTAAAATATTATGCACCTGCATAGGTTCCATGATTGCATTTCCAATAGTCATCCTAGGGTTTAATGAAGAATACGGGTCTTGAAAAATAATTTGAACTTCTTTTCGGAACAATCGTAATTCTTCACTGTTCATAGTAGAAACATCCTTTCCTTTGTAAACTATTTTTCCAGACGTTGGTTCTTCAAGCCTTAAAATTGTTCTTCCACATGTAGTTTTACCACACCCACTTTCTCCAACAAGACCAAGGGTTTCCCCCTTATAAACATCAAAAGAAATATTATCAACTGCTTTAACATAGCTTGTTATACCTCCAAAAAACCCATTTCTTATAGGAAAATAAGTTTTGAGATCATTTATCTTTAATATGGGGTCTTGAGAATAAATTTCATCGTGTTTTAGTTTTCTTTGTTTAGTTGAGACGACAAGGTCTTTTGTAAAATCAGAAACAGAAACATTATTATCAATAATTTTTCCTTCGCTATCAGTTTGCATAAAATCAGAAACTGTTGGAAGAAATTTATAACGCTTATCGAGNGGAGGCCTACAAGCTAGCAAACCTTTTGTATATGGNTGTTTAGGATTTGTAAAGATATCCCAAACATTTCCTTGCTCAACAATCTTCCCTTTATACATAACAACTACTTTATCGGCAAGCTCTGCAATTACACCAAGATCATGCGTTATAAACATAATACCCATATTTTGTTCTTTTTGCAATTTTTGCATTAACTTTAATATNGTTTTTTGAACAGTTACATCCAAAGCTGTTGTTGGCTCNTCCGCAATTAGAATTGAGGGNTCACAGCTCATAGCCATAGCAATCATCACCCNCTGTTTTTGTCCCCCTGAAATTTGATGAGGNTAGGTTGAAAATATTCTTTCAGGTTCTGGTANCTGAACTTTTTCAAATANCTTAATAGTTAATTTTTTTGCTTCATCTACAGTAAGGTTTTGATGTAGAGTTATAGCCTCCATAACTTGATCTCCGCATGTGAAAACAGGATTCAGAGATGTCATTGGCTCTTGAAAAATCATAGCGATATCATTACCACGATNAGTTCTCATTTCNTNTTCTGATANNTTTAANAAATCTACTGAAGNACCNTCTTTATGAAAAATTATTTCNCCACCACTAATAATTCCTGGTGGNCTAGGTATTAATCTCATTGCGGACAANGAAGTAACAGACTTNCCTGACCCTGACTCACCAACTATACCTATTGTTTCACCTTGATTTAACACAAAACTTACATCATTTACTGCTTTTACAATTGTGCCCTCTGTATGAAAATCNGTACACAAATTTTTAAATTCTAATAATTTTTTGCTCATTACATATTTNGTTTGGAGTATAAAAATAAAACTTTTGAAATTAAATAATGTAAACTTCTAAATAAATAANACTCNATNTTTTTAAGAAACCTTAAATAAGTCAACAAAATGANTTTTAATTTTTGTTTTCACCTCGNCAANACANACAGTTTNATTTATCTCTTTTTCAAGNGAAGTAACNCTTTTATTAGCAATTCCGCAAGGAACAATGTGGTNAAAATAAGATAANTCAGTATTGACATTAAATGCAAAACCNTGCATAGTAACCCATCTACTTGTTTTTACACCTATTGCACATATTTTNCGNGATTTTTTTTTCCCAACATCAATCCAAACACCAGTNTCGCCTTTAGATCTTTCTCCNANAACNCCGTAGTCGTATAAGGTTTTGATAACAACCTCTTCTAATAAACGCAAATANTTGTTNATNTCAGAAAAAAAATTNTCCAAATCCAGTATTGGATATCCAACAATTTGTCCAGGNCCGTGATATGTTATGTCTCCACCTCTATTTGTTACATAGTATTTTGNGTTTCTAGATTTTAGAAAACCTTGACTAACTAAAAGGTTGTTTTTGTCACCNCTTTTACCAATAGTATANACATGGTTNTGTTCACAAAATATAAAATGATTTTTGGTNGGNAGNNNTAAGTNTTCCTTTCTGTTTTTTGACTTTGTTTGAAGAATTTNAGAAAAAAGAANATCNTGNTATTCCCAACACNTTTTATAGTCANTTCTACCAAGATCTATAAAATCAACCTTTTTGTTCATTAATTAGATTTTAGCAAGCTCAGTTTTTAAATAATTAATAACNTCAATTTCAANNGCATCAACNNTATTCATNTCTGATAAATACCANCTNACCCANTCTCCTAAGTGAATGTGATATAAAGTGTTTTCTATTTGAGTTTCACCNTCACTCCAAACCTCAATAATGTTTTGGGTATACTTTGCAATAACAGANTTATTAATGTCNATTCTTATCTGGTTTCGCTTGTGGTCTATTTTGTTTCGAAAAAAGATAACNGAAAGATTATCAGTATTANNTCTCCAGCCCAACAGTTCATTATGGTTCATTTCTGGAATAACTTGGTGCCAACACAACATTTTACTGTTTTCATTAATTTGCTGTCTAAATCGAACTGCAACACCCTCAAAACCATCGGCAACATAAATAACAGGTGTCGTATTAAATAGTTTTTCAGCAATAAATTTTGCTTGCTCNTTAATTTTGTTATTNTTTTCATTTAATAGAGATATCGAAGTTCTAATGTTTTCTTTAAAGCAATCACTAATAATGTTGTGATTATAAAGAACATAAAAAAGCTGCACAAAAGAATATGCAAACATCGCTCTTGGAGGGTGATTTCCAGGAACGATTATNTGGTTGTAATTNTATTTTTCCGCAAATTCTTTTANCTTTCCTCCAGATGTTATAATTGCTATTTCTGCATTTTTTTTAACACATTTTTCTAATGCAGAAATAGTTTCTTCTGTGTTTCCAGAATAAGAGCTGGCAATTACTAAAGTATTACTGTCTATAAATTTAGGAANCTCATAATCTTTCACAGAAATTAGGGGTAAAAAAGACTCCTTAGAAATTATATCNTTTAATATATTACCGCCAATNCCGGAACCCCCAAGCCCACAGATAACTATGTTTTGAAGTTTTTTTGAGCTGGTCCGTAGATTCGAGTTCTCACCGATCATTTGAGCTTCTTCGAGTTGATCACTGAAGGCAGATATATAATCACACATTTTCATAATTCAATAAATTTAAAATAAGTATAAAAATACGAAATAGTAGCCTAATAGAATTTTTATATTTGCAAAAAAATAAGAATATGACAAAGGATTATTCAGAACAAGAAAAAATTCGAAGAGAATCTTTGAAAAAAATAATGGACTTAGGAATTAATCCTTATCCAGCAAATGAATATATTCTAACAACTAACAGTAAAGAAATTAAACAAAATTACTCGGAAAAAGAGAATAACTTTCAAGANATTAGTATTGCAGGTAGAATAATGAGTAGAAGAATAATGGGAAAAGCTTCTTTTNTTGAGCTTAAAGACTTTGACGGTAGAATTCAAGTATANTTGAACCGAGACGAGCTTTGTCCNGGTGANGACAAATCAATGTATAATGATGTCTTTAAAAAGTTTCTNGATATTGGCGATATAGTCGGTATTGAGGGAAATGTTTTTGTGACAAAGGTTGGNGAGATCAGTGTTTTTGCAAAAAAACTGACCGTTTTGTCTAAGTCAATAAAACCTCTACCTATTGTAAAAAAAGATTCTGATGGTAAAACNCACGATGCATTTAAAGATACAGAGTTAAGGTATAGACAAAGGTCCTTAGACTTAATCGTTAATGACAATGCTTGGTCTGTGTTTGAGTCAAGAACAAAAATTTTCAACGCAATAAGAAGNAGGCTAAATAACATGGGTTACATAGAGGTAGAAACACCTATTCTTCAACCCATTGCCGGGGGAGCAGCAGCAAGGCCATTTGTAACACATCATAATACTTTAGATATGCCTCTTTATTTAAGAATAGCTAATGAGCTATATTTAAAGAGGTTAATTGTTGGAGGAAAGGAGGGGGTTTTTGAGTTTGCGAAAGACTTTAGAAACGAAGGAATGGATAAAACTCATAATCCAGAATTTACGATGTTAGAATTTTATGTTGCATACAAGGATTATAATTGGATGATGACTTTTGTAGAAAAATTATTAGAAGAAACGGTAATAGAAGTGTGNGGCAGNAATAAAGTATGTTTTGATGGAAAGGAAATAAGTTTTGCAAGACCATATAAAAAAATTTCATTTTTCGATGCTATAAAAAATGAAACAGGAGATGATATTTCAAAAATGACAGAAGAAGAGCTTTTTGACTANTGTAAAGAAAAAAATATAAAAACAGATAGTTCTATGGNGAANGGAAAACTATATGATCTTATTTTTGGAGAGTTTTGCGAACATNAACTTATTCAACCAACATATATAACAGACTATCCTTTTGAGATGTCCCCACTCTCAAAAAAACACAGAACAAAGCAGGGCCTAACTGAAAGATTTGAACTCTTTATTAATGCAAAAGAAATTGCCAATGCATATTCAGAACAAAATAATCCTATTGAACAAAGAAGTAGCTTTGAAGACCAAATGAGACTTCATGAAANGGGTGATGATGAGGCCATGTTAATAGACAACAAGTTTTTGACGGCATTAGAATATGGAATGCCACCAACGTCAGGTATCGGTATAGGAATGGATAGATTAACTATGCTCTTGACAAATAAACAATCTATTCAGGATGTTCTATTTTTTCCACAAATGAAAAATGATTAAAAACTAAAANGATGACGGACCTACTAAGTAAAAAAGAAATTAATGGGGAAGAATTAAAAGAGCTTTTACATTTAAGAAAAAACAATAAATTACAATTTTTGTTAGTTGATGTAAGGGAAGAGTATGAATATAATGTTAGCAGAATTAATGGCGTGGATTTTTTAATGCCATTATCTGAGCTTTATGATAAGGTAAAAGAAATAGAGAATCAAAAAGAGTTGCCAATAGTTATGCAATGTAAATTAGGTGGAAGATCTCAACAGGCGCAAAGACAACTTGAAATAATGGGGTTTAAAAACGTAATAAATTTAGCTGGAGGAATAACAGAATATACAGGTGACATAATTTATGGAAATTAAAAAACATTTTTTTTACAGTTTTGTATTAACACTCTTTTTGTTTTCATGTCAAAACAACAATATTTTAAAAGAAATAGAGAATGACGTGTTATATTTATCAGATGATAAGCTTGAAGGTCGCGAAACAGGCACGATAGGAGAGGATCTTGCGGCAGACTATATAAAAAAAAGATTTGATAAAATTGGTCTTCAAACAAAAGTAGACACTTTTGAGTTTAATGACAATGTCGAGGTTAATTTTATTTGTGATATATCAAATTTATATCCAACAAAATATTCTAACAGTTCAGAAGTACTTAATCTTTCCGTTGTTGATGTTAATTTTGGTATTCATGCACCAAGCGAAAATTATTCAGACTATATAAATATTGAAGTAAAAGATAAAGCAGTTTTAATAAACACCTCTTCACCTGATGGTATTCATCCTCATTCTAAATTTGTTCAGTATCATTCAATAGTTTCAAGAATCGAGGAAGCAAAAAAAAGAGGAGTAAAGTGTATTGTATTTTTTAATCAAGATAAAAACGCAGAATCTCTTTCAAAAAAATTTAAAAAATTAAAAAACACTGGACTTCCAGTATTGTTTTTAAACGACTCAAAGGATAAGATTTTAAATCAAAAATTAACATTCAGTTTACGAATAAAAGAACAAAAGTTAAAAGGTAAAAACATTATTGCAAACATCAACAATAATGCTACAGAGACGGTAATAATTGGTGCGCATTATGACCATATTGGTTGGGGTAAAGAAGGGTCCCGTTATATTGGGGAGCCTGCAATCCATAATGGAGCAGATGATAATGCAAGCGGTGTAGCTGCTCTTTTTCAGTTGGCAAAAATTCTCAAAAAGCAGAAAGAGAGTTATAATTATACTTTAGTCGCATTTAGCGGTGAAGAAAAAGGACTTTTAGGCTCAAATGCCTACCTTAAAGAGCAAAACCTTGACAAAGCCAGCATTAATTGCATGATTAATTTAGATATGATAGGCAGATTAGACACATCCAATACGTTACAAATTTTTGGAACAGGAACATCGCCTTCTTGGAATAATCTCATCGATTCTAATAACAAAGACGATTACTTTAATATAAAAAAAAGCAAGAGCGGGATAGGCCCTTCCGACCATACATCTTTTTATTTATATGACATTCCTGTTTTACATTTTTTTACTGGAGCGCATGATGATTATCATAAGCCGCAAGATGATGCAGATAAAATAAATTATGAAGGTCTAGAAAAAATAATATATTACATTGAAAAAATAGTAAGTGATGTCGCGATATCTGAACCATTAAAATTTTCTAAAACTAATGATGAAAACAGCAAAAGTGTTCCAAAATTTTCAGTTACACTTGGTGTTGTTCCAGACTATTTGTTTGAAAAACACGGCATGCGNATTGATGGNGTAAGCCCAAATAGACCTGCNTATAATGCTGGAATNAAAAAAGGAGATATAATAGTTGGTTTAGGAAAANATGAAATAGAAGANATATATTCTTANATGGANGCANTGTCTGNATTTAATAAAAAAGANAGTACAAATGCAACAATATTAAGAGGNNAGAAANAATTAANTGTTAGAATAATATTTTAATATTTTATTTGATTTAGCATCTCCGANAATTTTTTCTAATTCATTTTTACTAGCTAACTTTATTTTGTTCACAGTCCCAAAACAAGCAATTAGTTTTTCTATACTTTTAGGCCCGATTCCAGGGATAGAATCAATTGACGAGCTTAATCCTTCTTTAATTCTTTTTTTTCTATGATGTGTTATTGCAAACCTATGCGCTTCGTTTCTAATTCTTTGAAGTANCTTTAAGCTTTCAGACCTTTTATCTAAATATAATGGAACNGGATCATNAGNAAAAAAAATTTCTTCCAAGCGCTTAGCNATTCCNATAATATTAATTTTNAGTTTTAATTTATCTAAACTTTTNTTTGCAGANCTCAACTGACCTTTTCCNCCATCAATTACAATTAATTGTGGTAATTCTTTTTTNTCATTTTGTAGCCTANCATATCTTCTAAAAACAACTTCAGTCATGCTTTTAAAATCATCAATTCCAGAAACTGTTTTTATATTAAAGTTACGATAATCTTTTTTGGCAGGAATTCCGTTTTTAAAAACNACACANGANGCNACAGGGTTAGATCCTTGTAGATTTGAATTGTCAAAGCACTCNATATGCTTTGGCAAGACATCTAATTTTAAATCTTGCTTGAGCTTAGCCAAAACTCCAGAANNAGTTTTTTTATTTTTAAAATTTAAACGCTTTTTTTTCATCTCCATCTTCAGATACTTTGCGTTTAGTAGACTAAGATCTAGTAATGTTTTCTTTTCTCCTTTAACAGGCACGTTAAACTTGACTCCATCTATAAAAGAAGGAAAATTCATTTGTATCAAAATACTCTTTGANTTACTTTTAAATTTTTCTCTCATGTGAACGATTACTTTTTTTAAAATTTCTTTNACGTTTTCGTTTAGTTTTTTTTGTATTTCAATAGTATGAGTAATATCAATTGNNCCCTNATTGATTTTCATATANTTTACATAAGCATATTGTTNNTCATCATNAACGCTAAANACATCAATATTGCTAAGGCTNGAGCTAACNACAACNGATTTAGATTGNTAGTTNTTCAATAAAGTTATTTTNTCCTTTATTTTTTGCGCTTTTTCAAACTCTAAACACNCNGACAAATNATTCATTTGNTNTGTTAAGTAAGAAATTAATATTTTAATATTTCCTTTAANAATNTTTCTNGCTGAACTAATTATTTGNAGATATTTTTCTTTTGTATCAGGATCTTTATTTTTATTCAAATANGTAAAAGGCGTCCATCCGTTATCATAAAANATNTCNGAAATATAATCTAAAATAATTTTTACTATCTGTGATGACATGTATGGGCCATANTATTCAGAACCATCTTTTTTAACTTTTCTTGTTTGATAAACTCTTGGAAACTCTTCTTTACTAATGCACAACCATGGATATGTTTTGCCATCTTTAAGTAAAATATTATATTTTGGCTTTTCTTTTTTAATTAAATTGTTTTCAAGTAGTAAAGCGTCCATTTCATTTTTAACAACAACATATTTAACATCAACAACTTTACTGGCTAAAACTTTGGTTTTTAAATTTTCATGCTTTTTAGAAAAATAGGACGCCACTCTAGTTTTAATATTTTTACTTTTGCCAACATATATTAACTTGTTCNGTTCATCAAAAAATTGATAAANTCCACATTTTTTTGGNAGAATCNTAATTTTTGATTTTATAATCGACATAAAGGTTTAGGTTTTTTANTTTTCAACTAAAAAAGGCATAAATATTTTACTTAAAGTGTAAATATACTATTTTTGNCACTTTATTTTATTATGAATNTAGCCATAGTTGGAGCAACAGGATTAGTAGGCAAGANGTTTTTAGAANTTCTTGAAGANAGAAATTTTNTATACAATAAAATATATTTAGTTGCATCAAAATCGTCTNCTGGAAANCAAATNAAATTTAANAATNAAAANCACGTAGTTCTAACAATTGATGATATNTTAGATAAAAAAATAGATTTAGCTTTTTTTTCTGCTGGNTCTGANGTNTCTAAAAAGTGGGCNCCAATCTTAGCCGANAAAGGTTGTAAGGTGATAGANAATTCATCATATTGGAGAATGTGNTCAAAACATAAATTAGTCGTACCAGAAATTAATTCAAATGTTTTAACTAATGANGACAAAATAATTGCAAACCCAAATTGCTCAACAATTCAGTTGTTAATGNTTTTANATCCNGTACANAAAAAGTATAATATACAAAGAGTAATTGTNTCTACATATCAATCTGTTTCAGGAACAGGTCAAAANGCNGTAAAACANTTAGAAAATGAAGANCGAGGCATAAACCATGACCGTTGTTATCAGCACCAAATACACAGAAATGTTATTCCACAATGTGATGATTTTGAAGAAAATGGCTATACTAAAGAAGAAATGAAACTTGTAAACGAAACTCAAAAAATATTAGACAAAAAGATTTTGGTTTCTGCAACCGCNGTTAGAGTTCCGGTGCTTAGAGGTCACTCAGAAAGNGTTAATATTAAATGCTCTAAANCNATTGATATANGNGAACTAAAAAAATTATTAAATAGTACNGAAGGNGTTTCGTTTATTGATGAAGATAACANCTNNAAATANCCAATGCCATTAGATTCTGAAGGNANAGANCAGGTNTATNTTGGAAGNTTAAGAAAAGATCTTACACAAGAGAACNGTATAAATGCATGGATAGTTTCAGATAACNTAAGAAAAGGAGCAGCATTAAATGCTATCCAAATAGGAGAGTTTATGTTAAGAAAAGGATTTTTAAATCGATGATAATTAGCGATAAATATCGTTATATTTTCATTGGNCTNCCTTTTTCAGCATCNACAGCCATTTCAAAACATCTTTCAGAAAAATATGAAGGAAAACCTTTACTAAGAAAGCATTCCTTGTATNTTGANGCTAAAAGTNAANTNTCAACTAANCAGAAANATTATTTTGTTTTCGCNGTTATTAGAAATCCAATGGAAATTGTTGNTACTACTTATGAGAAGTTAAAACAAAATCCAAANAATATGTTTGAAAATAAAAGCCTTTTTAAAGAAAACGGNGGTCANATCAANAAGAGNCAAAGAAAGAAATANAATTATATAAAGNNAAACAANGCTTCATTTCAAGATTTTTTNCTNAAATTTTACAATAAACCNTANGATAATCTNGCATCATTAGNTGTCGACGATTGTAATTATGTTATNAGATATGAAAANATAATNGAAGACTATGAAAATTTATTAACNNTACTGAAAGTTAAAAATATTGAACCCCTTCCTGTTCANAANAAATCCAGTTCAAAGANAAAAAANTTAAAANAGTATTATACCAATGATATTATTAATAGNTCAGTAATGGTGTTTGGTCCNTTTTTTAAAAAANACAAATATNAGTTNCCAAATTATTTTAATGANCCAANGGTTTCTNNATTTANTNTNGTTTGGTTTAANNTAATCAGTCAACTAAAGAAATTAAAATATACTTTTANAAATAAATCNNTTCAAAAGAGTTCAAGNGAAACAATTTANGGNAAGATTCAAAGNAAGAAAAACTANAAGAACTTTCGGTAAAAAATTAANATNGTACCCACACCAATAGNAATTGCAGAGTCNGCAAGATTAAAAATAGGTCTAAANAAAATAAATTCACTACCATTNATTGGGNNTTTAATAATTGGAAAGTANAGCATNTCTACGACTTTTCCTTGCAAAAANGAACCATAACCCTCTAGNGTAAAANCNGCAGAAGTATAGAANGTNCTTTCTGTAAAAATTAATNCNTANANNNCCCCNTCNATAATATTACCAATAGCNCCNCCNANAATGAGACCAATTGCNATAAGAAGAAATTTAGGAAAAGNACNTTTGTTTAATTTAAAAAGATAATTAATNCCAAANACCACTATCGTTATNCTAAACAAACTAAGTAATATTTTTCCTNTTTCGCCNCCAAANTCTAAACCAAAAGCCATGCCATTATTCTCAGTGAAATGTATNATAAACCANTCNAAACCAAACACATGNTGCTCTTCGCCAAGCTTCATATTNGTNTTNACCAAGATCTTACTNNTNTGATCAAAAAGNACAACAAATANTGATGTAAAAAATATTTTTTTCAAGANAATGAAATAAATTATTGTGCTTTTTTAGCTTCAATNCTTAGAGTTGCATGAGGAACTAATCTTAAACGTTCTTTAGAAATTAGTTTNCCTGTAACCCTACATATCCCATANGTATTATTCTCNATTCTNATTAAGGCATTGTTTAAGTTTCTAATAAATTTTGCTTGTCTTTCAGCTAATTTAATATTCTCTTCTTTTGAAAGAGTAGTAGACCCTTCTTCGAANGCCTTAAAAGTTGGGGANGTATCTTCTGTTCCNTTGTCAGANTCATTAGANGTTGCGGCACGCAATATTTCNAAATCTTCTTGTGCACGCTCNATTTTTTCAAGAATNAGAGTTTTAAACTCTAANANCTCNTTTTTATTATATGCAGTTTTTTCAGCCATNTTTTGATTTTTGAATTTTAACNTTGGCAGTAATTGAANTTATAAGATNAAACTCAGTATACGNNCCGTCTAAATTTTCANTGAAATTAATAGCNTCAGCTAATGTTTCATCACAAATATAATTTAAATTCTTTTGAAACGAAGGCATAATTTTNGGATCTTTTAAAATATTTAAANTGATTTTATCTGTAACNTCAAAAGAGTTATCTTTTCTATAATTTTGTATTCTATTTACAAATTCTCTTGCTAGACCTTCGNTTTTTAAATTNTCATTNATATNAATATCTAAAGCAACAGTTACNCCTTCATTTGAAGCCACGGAGTAACCAGGAATATCTTTTGTNTTAATTATAACATCATTAATACNAATAGTTGTTCCATTATCTAGTTGTATTAAATTATCTNNCTCTAACTGTTTTATTTCATTATCGTTTAATGCANNAATNTTTNNGGCAATNTCTTTCATNTGTTTTCCAAATTTTGGTCCTAATGTTTTNAAATTAGCTTTAATNTNCTTTNTTANTACATTNTTGTTTTCATTTAGATATTCTATTTCTTTTACATTAATTTCATTNAATATAATTGTTTCAACATTTTTTATCAAGTTTTTATTATTGTTTACAACAGGAATTAGAATTTTTTGTANAGGTTGTCTTACTCTAATATTTTCTTTTTTTCTNATAGATANTGCAAGGCTAGTTATATTTTGGGCTAATTGCATCTTTTTCTCTAACAATAAATCAATATTTTTCTNTTCNATTTTTGGATANTTAGCCAAATGTACAGACGTTATTTTTAATTTATTCGNAACATTATTTAAATCTTGAAATAGATTATCCATAAAAAANGGNGCTATAGGAGAGGATATAATTGCTATTTTTTCTAAACACTCGTATAAAGTTTGATAGGCAGAAATTTTTTCAANATTGTAGTNNCCTTTCCAAAAACGTCTTCTACTCAGTCTTACATACCAATTACTTAGTTTATTAATCACAAAATTTTGAATTTCTCTAGTTGCTTTATTAGATTCATATTTATCAAGGCTTGTTTCAACAGTTTTGATTAAACTGTTAAGTTCAGATAGAATCCACCGATCAAGCTCGTCTCTTTCTTGTACTGGTATATATTTTTCAGAAAAATTAAAAGAATCAATATTGGCATATAAACTAAAAAAAGAATANGTGTTAAAAATGGTCCCAAAAAANTTTCTTTGTACTTCTTGAATACNAAGTTCGTTAAATTTTAAATTGTCCCAAGGTTGAGAGTTAGTAATCATATACCACCTTGTTGCATCAGCACTATATTTTTTTAGAGTTTTGAATGGNTCTACAGNATTTCCAAGNCNTTTAGACATTTTATTNCCATCTTTATCTAANACTAATCCATTAGAGATAACGTTTTTAAAAGAAATATTATCAAAAAGAATTGTAGATATCGCGTGAAGTGTAAAAAACCATCCTCTTGTTTGATCAACACCTTCTGCAATAAAATCTGCCGGAAATTTAGTTTCAAATTCTTTTTTATTTTCAAAAGGATAATGTAGTTGAGCATATGGCATAGAACCGGAGTCAAACCATACGTCAATTAAGTCTAACTCCCTTGTCATTGCTTCACCGTTTTTAGCGGTTAAAATAATTTCATCTACAAAGGGACGATGTAAATCAAAAACAGAATAATTATCATCACTAAAATTATTTGCTTCAAATTTTTCTAATGGATTTGAGCTCATGTTTCCAGCTTTAATAGACTTAGTTATTTCTTCTTTTAATTCTTCCATTGAACCGATACAAATTTCATTGTTGCCATCAGCGGTTCTCCAGATTGGAATAGGTATACCCCAGAATCTTGAACGAGAAAGATTCCAGTCTACTAAATTTTCCAACCAATTTCCAAAACGCCCCTCACCAGTAGATTTTGGCTTCCAATTAATTGTATTATTTAGCGCAATCATTTTTTCTTTATACTCAGTAGTTTTAACAAACCAACTGTCCATTGGGTAATATAAAATTGGCTTGTCTGTTCTCCAACAGTGCGGGTATGAATGCTCATATTTTTCTGAATGGAAACACAGGCCACTTTGCTTTAGTTTGATAACAATTTGAATATCAGCAGAAAGATCAGGCATACTTTCGCTAGAGTAATATTCATTTTTCACGTACATTCCAGAAAAATCAGTTACGTCTTTTGTAAATCTTCCTTGCTTGTCAACTAAGGTTAAACTTCCTATATTGTTTTGCTTTGCTAAACGATTATCATCTGAACCAAAACTGGGAGCTATATGAACAATACCCGTTCCATCTTCAGTAGTAATAAAATCTCCAATTAGAACTTTAAACGCATCTCCATCTGTTGGTTGTTTGTATTTTAATAGTTGGTCATAACTTAGTCCATTTAATGCTTTGCCACTAAAATTAGAAACAATCCTGTATGGAATATTTTTTTCACCCGCAACATATTTATCAATTTTAGAAACCTCAAATTCAGTATTGAAAAATTTAGTTAGTAATTCTTTTGCAATTATGACAGCTATTTTTTCTCCTGTATATTTATTAAAAGTTTCTAAAAGTAAATATTCTATATTTTTCCCAACTGCTAGAGCAGTGTTAGATGGTAGCGTCCAAGGTGTTGTTGTCCAGGCTAAAAAGTATATTTGTAGGTCGGTTTGTTTATATAAAAATTTTGAATTATTATTTTGTAAAAGCTTAAATTGAGCAACAGCTGTTGTGTCTTTGACATTTTTATAGCAACCAGGCTGATTAAGTTCGTGTGTACTTAGTCCTGTTCCTGCTTTTGGTGAAAACGGCTGAATAGTGTGACCTTTATATAGCACATTTTTTTGATGCATTTTTTTTAATAACCACCATACGCTCTCGATATACTTGTTGTCATATGTTACATACGGGTCTTTCATATTTACCCAATACCCCATTTCTTTTGTGATTTTTTCCCACATGTCCTTGTACTTCATCACATTTTTACGACAAGCATCATTGTATTCTTTAATTGAAATGGACTTACCAATATCTTCTTTTGTAATGTTGAGCATCTCTTCCACACCTAATTCTACAGGTAATCCATGTGTATCCCAGCCGGCTTTTCTATCAACTCTATAGCCTTGTAATGTTTTATATCTACAAAATAAATCTTTGATAGTTCTTGCCATTACATGATGAATACCAGGCTGTCCATTTGCAGAGGGAGGTCCTTCAAAAAAGATATAGGCCAAACTATTTTTTCTATTGTTAACACTTTTTTCAAAGATTTTATTTTTTTGCCAATATGCTAGTATATAATCATTAATTTCGGATAAATCGAAAGAAGAATATTTTTTGAATTTTTTCATATGATTAAAAAATATGATCTGCAAATATAAACATGAAATTAAGAAATGCTAGTTAGAAATAAATAAACAAACGCCAGTAATTATCTTAAAATAAATATTTGCTTCATTTCATTGTGTTTCCATCCTTCAAAATCTTGGTAGTAGATTTCATAAATATATGCTCCAGCAGGCAGTTCTTCACCTGTTTTTATGTGA
>NZWA01000060.1 GCA_002697505.1 Flavobacteriales bacterium
CAAAAAATATTTGGGAAAAAGTTAAAAAACATATAATAGCAGATCTTAAAGAATTTAAAATAGGAAGTCCAGAAGAACCGAAAAACTTTATTAATGCAGTAATTTCAGAAACAGCATTTGACAATATCACTTCTGAAATAGAATATGCAAAACAGTCAAATAAAGCTGAAATTATAGCTGGTGGAAATTATGATAAAACTAAAGGATATTTTATTGAACCTACAATTATTTTAACAACTGATCCTTTTTTTAGAACTATGACAAAAGAGATTTTTGGTCCAGTTGTTACAATTTATATCTACAACGAAAATGAATGGGAAGAGACACTAAAAATTGTAGATAAAACATCTGAGTACGCATTAACAGGAGCAGTGTTTTCAAAAGATAGATATGCAATTAAAAAAGCATCAAAATTTTTAGAAAATTCAGCTGGTAATTTTTATATTAATGATAAACCAACAGGTGCAGTTGTTGGTCAACAACCTTTTGGTGGTGGAAGAAAATCTGGTACTAACGACAAAGCTGGTTCAATTTTGAACTTGTTGAGATGGGTCTCTCCCAGAACAATTAAAGAAACATTTGTTCCAGCAAAAAATTATAGTTATCCTTTTTTAGAAGATAAGAATTAACTAAGCAAGTGGTGTAGGACCTCCAAAATTTAGTGGTAATGATTGACCGTTATCAATATCATTTATAACGCCATTTTGATCCTCAAATTTATTTATATTATCTACCAAAGCTTTCATTAATCTTTTTGCGTGTTGAGGTGTCAAAATAATTCTTGATTTTACCTTTGCTTTCTTTATACCAGGCATCATTTGCACAAAATCAACGACAAATTCAGATTGAGAATGATTAATTATTGCTAAATTACTATAATTTCCTTGAGCAATTTCTTCGGTTAATTCAATATTTATACCTTCTTTTTTTCTTTCTTCTGACATAAACTATAATTATTTTATTAATTATTTAAACACCTTAACTATCAACTTCTACATTATTTTCATCTAACGAATCGTATTCTTCTTTAGATCCAACTAATACATTGTCAGCTTGTATAAGTCCAGTACCGGCAGGAATCCTTTTTCCAATAATCACGTTTTCTTTAAGACCAATCAAACCATCACGCTTAGCATTTATTGCAGCTTCATTTAAGACCTTTGTAGTTTGTTGAAAGGATGCTGCTGATATCCAACTATCAACTTGCAAAGATGCTCTTGTAATTCCTTGTAAAATAGGTGTTGAAACAGCAGGTATAGCATCTCTTGACTCTACCTCTTTCAAATCTTTACGCTTCAATCTAGAATTTTCTTCTCTAAGATCTCTTGGTGATACAATTTGTCCTGGCTTGAGAACATCAGAATCTCCAGCTTCCAAAATATATTTCATTCCAAATATTTTATCATTTTCAGTTTGAAATTGCTCCTTACTTACTAAAGAGTTTTCTAAAAAGAATGTATCTCCAGAATCCGCTATTTGTACTTTTCTCATCATTTGACGTACTAAAACTTCAAAATGTTTATCNTTTATCTTCACNCCCTGCAATCTATATACATCTTGAATCTCATTTACGATATACTGTTGAACAGTTACAACTCCCTTTATCGCTAAAATATCTGATGGTGTAATAACACCATCACATAATGGTGTTCCTGCCTTAACATAATCGTTTTCTTGAACTAAGATATGCTTTGATAATTTTATAAGATATTTTTTAATATCACCATTTTTNGATGTAATTATCACTTCTCTATTTCCTCTTTTAACACTNCCAAAGGAAACCGAACCATCAACTTCAGANACTATAGCTGGATTTGATGGATTTCTAGCTTCAAACATTTCNGTAACTCTAGGTAAACCACCAGTTATATCACCAGAAGAACCNGCTGATCTTGGTATTTTAGCAATTATATCACCTTTTGAAATCTTACTTTCATCNTCAATNGAAAAATGTGCACCTACNGGTAAATTATACGTTGTTTTATCAACTGTGATTGAAGGAGATATTTGTCTATTTCTACTATCAATTATTACTTTCTCTTTGTAACCAGTTTGTTCATCAGATTCAAGCCTAAAAGAAACNCCTTCTAAAATATCAGAAAATTTAGCTTTNCCNGNAAANTCTGATACAATAACCGCATTATANGGNTCCCATTCACAAATTTTNTCTCCAATTTTAACGNTACCTTCTTTNATAAAAATANTAGCACCATAAGGNATTATTGAACTAGAAAGTACAACACCATTNTTGTCATCAATAATTCTTGCTTCAGCAGATCTACTAACNACAATTTCAGATTTCTTATTCTTAACTACTCTTAAATCNTCAATTTCTAATCTTCCAGGCTTTTTAACAATTACAGAAGAATCNACCTCAGANCTTGACGCTGTACCTCCAACATGGAAAGTTCTTAATGTTAACTGGGTNCCAGGTTCTCCAACTGATTGTGCAGCAATTACACCAACAGTTTCTCCNANTTGAACTAATCTACCTGTTGATAGCGATACCCCGTAACATTTTCTACATATTCCTCTTTTTGTCTGACAAGTTAATGGGGATCTTATTTCTANAGATTCTATTCCTGAAGATTCTATTTGCTTAGCAGNCTTTTCATAAATAATTTCATTTGAACCAACTATTAAATTATTTTTTTCATCATAAANATCATGTAANCTAACTCTTCCAACAATCCTTTCAGATAACGACTCAATTATTTCATCATTTNCTTTTAATGCAGTTGTATCTAATCCTCTTAANGTTCCACAATCTTCTTCATTTACTATCACGTCTTGNGCTACATCAACNAGTCTTCTTGTAAGATATCCAGCGTCTGCAGTCTTTAAAGCAGTATCAGCTAAACCTTTTCTAGCACCATGAGTTGAAATAAAATATTCAAGAATCGATAATCCTTCTCTAAAGTTTGTNGTAATTGGATTTTCAATAATTGATTCNCCNTGGTCGCCTGATTTTTTAGGCTTGGCCATTAATCCTCTCATACCNGATAACTGTCTAATCTGTTCTTTAGAACCTCTAGCACCTGAATCNAGCATCATATAAACAGAATTAAAACCTTGTTTATCAGAGCTAATATTCTTCATGACAGTATCAGTTAATCTTGCATTAGTATTTGTCCAAACATCAATAACTTGATTATATCTTTCATTATTTGTGATAAAACCCATTGAGTAGTTAGATGTTATCTCATCAACCTTTTTGTTTGCTTCATTTATTAAATGCTCTTTTTCTTCNGGAACAATTACATCACCTAANTTAAANGAAAGTCCNCCTGTAAAAGCCATTTCAAATCCTATTGTTTTAATNGCATCTAAGAAATGTACAGTTTTTGCAATACCACACTCTCTAAGAACATCTGCNATTATATTTCTTAAAGATTTTTTTGTCAAAAGAGTATTAACGAANCCAACTTCATCAGGAACAAATTCATTAAATAATGCACGTCCAACAGTGGTTTCAACTAATTTACTACCATNTTTATCATTAACTCTTAAATTAATTATTGCATGTAAATCAATTTTTTCTTCGTTATATGCTATTTTCACNTCATCAACTGAATAAAACTTCATCCCTTCTCCATTAACAANATCTTNTCCAATTGATNTTTTTTGTTTTGTCATATAATATAAACCTAAAACCATATCCTGTGAAGGAACCGTTATAGGAGCACCATTNGCNGGGTTCAATATATTATGAGAAGCCAACATTAAAACCTGNGCTTCNAATATNGCTGCAGCTCCTAATGGAAGATGAACGGCCATCTGNTCACCATCGAAATCAGCATTAAATGCAGCACAGGCTAAAGGATGGAGTTGAATAGCTTTACCCTCAATCATCTTTGGTTGAAAAGCTTGAATTCCAAGCCTATGNAANGTAGGNGCTCTATTTAATAAAACAGGATGACCTTTCATTACATTTTCTAATATATCCCAAACAACAGGTTCNTTTGAATCTATTATTTTTTTAGCAGATTTAACAGTTTTTACAATACCTCTNTCAATTAACTTTCTAATTATAAAAGGCTTATATANTTCAGCACACATATCCTTTGGTAAACCACATTCATGGAGCTTGAGCTCAGGNCCNACGACTATTACAGATCTAGCAGAATAATCAACTCTTTTACCAAGTAAATTTTGTCTAAACCTTCCTTGTTTTCCTTTTAAGGANTCAGATAAAGACTTGAGAGCTCTTTTCCCATCAGCCTTAACTGCCGCAGACTTCCTNGAGTTATCAAAAAGAGCATCAACTGATTCTTGCAACATTCTTTTTTCGTTCCTTAAAATAATTTCTGGNGCATTTATTTCCATTAATCTTTTTAAACGATTNTTTCTTATAATAACTCTTCGGTAAAGATCATTTAAATCAGATGTTGCAAATCTACCTCCATCAAGTGGAACTAATGGTCTTANTTCAGGTGGTATTACAGGAATTATTTTAACNGTCATCCATTCAGGTCTNTTTTCTGTATGACCTTGACCNTCTCTCATTGACTCAACNACTTGTAGTCTCTTCAAAGCTTCTGTTTTTCTTTGTTGAGANGTTTCNTTTGATGCTTTATCTCTNANATGATACGANANTTCATCTAAATCTAATTTTTCTAAAAGAGAAGCTATTGCTTCAGCGCCCATNTTTGCAATNAANTTATTCGGATCATCATCACTCAAATANTGGTTTTCAGANGGTAGGGCATCTAAAATATTTAAATATTCCTCTTCAGTNATAAAATCTAGATATTTTACATCTTCTCCTTGTGNATTCTTAATATCNTCGGGCGTATTTATNACTACAAAACGTTCATAATAAATAATCATATCTAATTGCTTGGACGATAACCCTAATAAGTAACCAATCTTATTAGGTAATGTTCTAAAATACCAAATATGAACAATTGGAACTACTAAATTTATGTGACCTATTCGCTCTCTTCTTACCTTCTTTTCAGTTACTTCAACACCACATCGATCACAAATAATTCCTCTGTATCTAATTCTTTTATATTTTCCACAATGACACTCAAAATCTTTAGTTGGTCCAAATACTCTTTCACAAAAAAGACCACCGCTTTCAGGTTTATAAGTTCTATAATTTATTGTTTCTGGTTTTGTGACCTCACCTGAAGATTTAGCTAAAACATCTTCAGGAGATGATAAACTGATTTTTATACTATTGATTTGTTGTGCGTATATATTATTTTTTTTATTTCTCATAATATTATTTTATTCGAATGAAACTTTTAAACCTAGTCCGTTAAGTTCATGAAGTAAAACGTTAAATGATTCAGGAATTGCAGGTTCTGGCAATTCTTTTCCTTTTACGATACTTTCAAATGCTTTTGCTCTTCCAATTACATCATCAGATTTTAATGTTAACATTTCCTGTAATATATTTGATGCACCATAACCTTCAAGTGCCCAAACTTCCATTTCCCCAAGTCTTTGCCCTCCAAATTGAGCTTTTCCTCCAAGAGGTTGTTGAGTAATTAACGAATAAGGTCCAATAGATCGAGCATGCATTTTATCTTCAATTAAATGACCTAATTTTAGCATATATATAATACCTACCGTAGCTTTTTGCTCAAATCGCTTACCAGTTCCACCATCGAATAGATAAGTTTGTCCTAATCTTGGTAAGTTTGCTTCATCAATTTCAGTATTTATCTGATCAATACTCGCACCATCAAATACAGGTGTATAATATTTTTTATCTAACTTGTCTCCTGCCCATCCTAAAATAGTCTCATAAATCTGACCAAGATTCATTCTAGAAGGAACTCCAAGTGGATTTAAAATAATATCTACTGGAGTACCATCAGATAAAAATGGCATATCTTCATCTTTAACAATTCTTGAAACAATTCCCTTATTACCATGTCTTCCAGCCAGTTTATCACCTACTTTAATTTTACGTTTTTGAGCAATTTGGACTTTAGCTAGCTGTAAAACTCCAGCAGGCAACTCATCTCCAACAGTTATAGCAAATCTATTTCTTCTGTGATCACCATATATATCGTTATATTTCCTAAGATAATTTTCAATAGTAATATTAACTAATTCATTTAAATTATTATCACTTGTCCAATTATTTGGATCTATCATAGTAAAATCTACATCTAAAATAATTTTTTTTGTAAATTTTACACTTTTAGAAATGATATCCTCTCCAAGTATATTTTTAACACCTTTAGATGCTTTTCCACCAATTAGTTTGTATAATTTAATCGATAATAAATTTTTTAAATCTGAAGCCTGTTTTTCAAAGTCTTTATCTAAAAGTTCTAACTTGTCTTTATCTTGTGTTTTAGTTTTACGATCTTTAATAGTCTTAGAGTACAGTGACTTACCAATCACAACTCCCTGGTTAGATGGTTTTGTCTTCAAGGAAGCATCCTTAACATCGCCAGCTTTTTCTCCAAAAATTGCTCTTAATAATTTTTCTTCAGGAGTTGGATCAGATTCTCCTTTAGGTGTAATTTTTCCAATTAAAATATCACCTGTTTTTGCATGAGCACCTACTCTAATCATTCCATTTTCATCGAGATCCTTTGTAGCATTTTCTGAAATATTAGGAATATCAGCAGTTAACTCTTCAGCGCCTCTTTTTGTTTCTCTAACACTTACAACATGTTCAGCAATATGTAAGGATGTAAACAAATCTTCTCTTACAACTCTTTCAGAAAGAATAATTGCATCCTCAAAATTATATCCTTTCCAAGGCATAAATGCAACTTTTAAATTTCGTCCAATTGCTAATTCACCATTGTGAGTTGCATATCCATCACATAACACCTGTCCTTTCTTGACTTTATCACCAACTCTTACGATTGGCTGAATATTTATACATGTTCTTTGATTAGTTTTTTGAAATTTTGTTAAACTATATGTTTTCTCATCTATATCAAAACTAACTAAATCTTGCTTTTCAGATTTATCATATTTTATTTTAATTGTTTTAGCATCAACATAAGTTACTACACCATCTCCCTCCGCATTTATCATTGTTCTGGAATCTCGTGCAACAAATGGCTCAATTCCTGTTCCCACAATCGGAGAATCTGTTCTAAGTAAAGGAACTGCTTGACGCATCATATTAGAGCCCATTAAAGCTCTGTTTGCATCGTCGTGTTCTAAAAATGGTATTAAAGAAGCTGCAATTGAAGCAATTTGATTTGGTGCAACGTCCATCAACGTAACATCGTTGGCTGGTGCAATCAAATAATCTGCTTCACTTCTAGACTGAACTTTTTCATCAGTAAAACATCCTTCGTCTGTTAATGATGCATTTGCTTGAGCAATTATCTGCTCTTCCTCCTCTTCTGCACTTATATATTTCGGACTATTTGATAAGTCAACTTTACCGTTTTCAACCTTTCTATAAGGAGTTTCAATAAAACCTAAATTATTTATTTTCCCATATACACTCAATGATGAAATAAGTCCAATATTCGGACCTTCAGGAGTTTCAATAGGACATAGTCTTCCGTAATGAGTGTAGTGAACATCTCTAACCTCAAATCCTGCTCTCTCTCTAGTTAAACCACCAGGTCCTAAGGCTGAAATCCTTCTTTTGTGTGTAACTTCGGCGAGAGGATTAGTCTGATCCATGAACTGAGACAGCTGTGAAGTTCCAAAAAAAGAATTTATTACAGCGGATAGTGTTTTAGCATTTATTAAATCTATAGGGGTAAAGACTTCATTATCTCTAACATTCATTCTTTCCCTTATTGTTCTTGCCATTCTACTTAAACCTACATTAAATTGATTAGATAATTGTTCCCCAACAGTTCTAATTCTTCTATTACTTAAATGGTCAATATCATCAACATCAACTTTAGAGTTAACCAATGAAATAAGATGACTTATTATTGAAACAATATCTTCATTTGTTAAAACCATTTGATCTAATGAAATGTCCTTCTTAAGTCTTCGATTTATTCTAAATCTACCAACATGACCTAAACTATATCTTTGGTCCGAAAAAAACAACTTTTCAATTATTCCTCTCGCAGTTTCATCATCTGGTGCTTCGGCACTTCTTAATTGTCTATATATGTGTCTAACTGCTTCTACTTCTGAATTTGTTGGATCTTTTTGCAATGTATTATAAACTAGAGCATGATCAGAAGAATTTTCGTTTTGTTTATGTAATAATATAGTTTCAACTCCTGAATCTAGTATTTCAGAAATATGCGACTTTTCAATAATTATATCCCTTTCTAAAATAACTTCATTTCTTTCAATTGGAACTAATTCACCTGTATCTTCATCAACAAAATCATCAACCCAAGATTTCAGCACTCTTGCTGCTAACTTTCTTCCAACAACCTTTTTTAGTCCTGTTTTTGTTACTTTGAATTCATCTGCTAAATTAAAAATCTCTAAAATATCTCTATCAGATTCATAACCAATAGCTCGTAATAATGTTGTCACAGGAAGCTTCTTCTTCCTATCAATATATGCATACATAACATTATTAATATCTGTTGTAAATTCAATCCATGATCCTTTAAAAGGAATTACTCTTGCTGAATATAATTTTGTTCCGTTAGAATGAAAACTTTGACCGAAAAAGACTCCCGGAGATCTGTGTAGCTGAGATACAACTATTCTCTCAGCACCATTAATTACAAAACTACCCCTAGGGGTCATAAAAGGAATATTGCCAAAATAAACGTCTTGAACTATAGTTTCAAAATCTTCATGATCTGGATCTGTACAATATAATTTCAACTTAACTTTTAGTGGAACTTTAAAAGTTAATCCTCTATCAATGCACTCCTGAATATTATATCTAGGAGGATCTATTGTATAATCAATAAATTCTAGTACAAAATGATTTCTTGAATCAGTTATTGGGAAAAGTTCTTGAAATGCCTTATATAGACCTTCTCGTCTTCTTTCATCTAATGTAGTTCCAATTTGAAAAAAAGATTGAAAACTTTTAAGCTGTATGTCAAGAAAATCTGGTAAATCAACAACATTTTTTAATGAACCAAAATTAACTCGATTTGTTATATTATTGTTTTTCAAAAGTATATAGTTTAAGTTGTATAAAAAATAAAAAAAAGATTGTAGCTAAATAAAAGCTATAAATAAAAATATTATTTAAGCTCTACTTCAGCACCAGCTTCCTCTAAAGCTTTTTTGATACCTTCTGCCTCGTCTTTACTTACACCTTCTTTTACAGTTTTTGGAGCACTATCAACGATATCTTTTGCTTCTTTAAGACCTAATCCTGTTAATTCTTTAACACTTTTAACAACTTTTAATTTAGCTGCACCCGCAGCTTTTAAAACTACATCAAATTCAGTTTTTTCTTCTCCACCAGCATCACCACCACCTGAAGCAGCAGGTCCAGCCACAGCCACAGCAGCGGCAGCAGGTTCTATACCATACTCATCTTTGAGTATATTTGCTAATTCGTTTACATCTTTTACCGAGAGATTTACTAGCTCTTCAGCTATTTTTTTTATATCTGCCATTTTTATTGTTTTTAAATTATTATTATAGTTATAGTGGAAGCATTCTTGTTTATTTTTCTTCTAATGTTTTAATTATACCTGCCAATTTATTACCCCCTGACTTTAAAGAAGAAATAACATTTTTTGCAGGTGATTGTAATAAGGTAATAATATCTCCTATTAACTCTTCTTTAGATTTTAAGTCAGCTAGTGTAGCTAAATTTTCATCACCAATATACATAGCCTCTTCAATATGAGCAGCTTTTAATATTGGTTTTTCATTCTTTTTTCTGAATTCCTTGATAACTTTTGCTGGCGCATTTCCAGATTCGGCCTGCATTATAGATGTGTTACCAACCAAAACATTATATAATTGACTAAAATCTAAATCATTTTTCTCAAGGGCTTTTTTAAGTAAAGTATTCTTTACAACTTTAATTGAAACTGATCTTTTGAAACATAATCTTCTTAATGCACTATTTTGCTCAGCATTTAGACCCGAAATATCAGCTAAATAAAAGTTATTATTATCACTAAGCATATTATCCAGTGCTTGTATTGTTTTATCTTTATCTTGTTTATTCATTTTTTAATCGTTTAATTAAATAGTATTTGTATCAATCTGTATACCATAACCCATTGTACTTGACATGTAAATACTTTTTAAATAAGTTCCTTTAGCAGCTGTTGGTTTTAATTTTAAAATGGTTTGAATTAATTCATTTGCATTTTCAGAAATTTTTGAAGCATCAAAAGAAACTTTTCCAACAGAAGCATGAATTATACCTGTTTTATCAACTTTGAAATCTATTTTTCCTTTTTTAACATCAGAAACAGCTTTTCCTACATCTTGAGTAACTGTTCCTGATTTGGGATTAGGCATTAAACCACGAGGACCAAGTACTCTTCCAAGAGCACCAATTTTCCCCATAATAGATGGCATTGTAACTATTACATCTACATCTGTCCAGCCAGATTTTATTTTTTCAATATATTCATCTAAACCAACATAATCAGCACCTGCATTTTTTGCTTCTTCTTCTTTATCAGCAGAAACTAAGGCTAAGACCTTTAAGTTTTTTCCAGTGCCATGTGGTAGAGAAGCAACACCTCTTACCATTTGATTCGCTTGCTTTGGATCAACTCCTAATCTAACTGCAAGGTCAATTGACTCATCAAATTTAACAAAAGAGTTTTCTTTTACAATTTTAGATGCCTCGTTTAGATCATATGATTTATTAACATCAATATTTTCTAAAGCTTTATTTCTATTTTTACTCATAATTTTTAGTATATTTTATTTAGATGGAAAAGCACCTTTAACGTTAATCCCCATACTTCTGGCAGTTCCTGCAATCATTTTCATTGCTGATTCCACAGTAAAAGCATTTAAATCTTCCATTTTATCCTCTGCAATAACTCTGATCTGATCCCATGTAATCGCTCCAATTTTAACTCTATTAGGCTCTCCTGAACCACTTTTTTTCTTTATCGCAGATAATATTTGTACTGCGGCAGGAGCAGTTTTAATAACAAACTCAAAAGATTTATCTGCAAAAACTGTTATGATAACAGGAACAACTGTTCCTGCTTTATCTTGAGTTCTAGCGTTGAATTGCTTACAAAACTCCATTATATTAACTCCTTTCGCACCTAACGCCGGACCAACAGGCGGTGCAGGATTAGCAGCACCTCCTCTAATTTGTAATTTAATAATTCCTGTAATTTCTTTTGCCATATTATATTTTTTCTACTTGCATAAAATTTAACTCTAATGGTGTTTTTCTACCAAAAATCTTTACCATCAATTTTAACTTCTTTTTTTGATCATCAATAGCTTCAATTTCTGCGTTAAAACTGTTAAATGGACCATCTATAACTTTCACTGTTTCTCCAACAACAAATGGAATATTCACACTTTCATCGGTAAGTGCCATCTCATCGACCTTTCCTAAAATTCTATTAACTTCATTTTTTCTCATTGGAACAGGAACTCCACCTTTAGTTGAACCTAAAAATCCAAGAACTCCAGTAACATTTTTTAGAACATGAGGCACTTCACCAACCAAATTTGCCTCAATCAAAACATATCCTGGAAAAAAATTTCTTTCTTTACTTACTTTTTTACCATTTCTAATTTGATATACTTTTTCAGTAGGAACTAAAATTTGGGAAATAAAGCTATTCATTCCCATTCTATCAATTTCTTTTTCAATTAATGATACAGTTTTCTTTTCTTTACCTCCCATAACACGAAGCACATACCAATTTTTTATTTCTTCAATTTTTTGTTTATCCATGATTAATTAAAAAAACTATAAAAAACACTTAAAACATTACTAAAAACTGTATCCATAAGATAAATTATAAGAGCTATTATTATTGTTGCAATAGCTACAATAATTGAACTATTTTGTAACTCAGACCAAGTTGGCCAAGTAACTTTTTTAACAAGTTCTTCGTAAGATTCTTTAATGTAAGATTGTTTTTTTGCCATTTATTTA
>NZWA01000061.1 GCA_002697505.1 Flavobacteriales bacterium
TAACATCTTTAGTAGGGGTCATAAAATTAATCCCTAATTCATTATCTTCAACTACCCATTTTACAGCTTCATTTACTCCAAGATAATACTTATTAATAATTGATTGTATTGTTAATTTATTTATCATTTTTTAGTATAAACTTTATCATTAATTACTAGAATATCTACTATTTCGTTGTCCAAATGTACGAAAGCTTCTTTGGGATGACAAACTATAGGTTCACCATGTACATTAAAGCTTGTATTTAGTAAAACTGGAATTTGGGTTACTGCATGAAACTTTCTTAATAAATCATAAAATTTACCATTTGAGTTAGGAGTTACAATTTGTATCCTTGCTGTTTTATCTACTGGATGTACTACTGCTGGGATTTTATTATGCCATTCTAGATGAGTATCATATAACATAGTCATAAATTCAGCAGTATATTTTGATTTTTTAACATTAAATACACTACTTGCATGAGTATCAAGTACTACAGGGGCAAAAGGCATATTGTCATTTCTTTGCAGTCTATCATTTACTTTTTTATAGGTCCCAGGTACACTAGGATCTGCTATTATACTTCTATTACAAAGTGCTCTAGGACCATGTTCATATCTATCTTGAAACCATCCTACTACTTTACCTTCTTTTAAATCAAAAGCTAATTGTGTAGGGGAATATGGTCTACAATTAAATTTTTCTTTATCATGAACAACATCTATGTAAGAAGTACCTAAAAATATATCATTTAGTCTAAATGGTTTAAAGTCTGGGTTCTTTAATTTATGAACTGCTAATGCTGAACCTAATGGTAACCCTTCATCTCCCATAGGTGGTGCAACAAATACTTCATCAACCCAATCTAATTCATTAATTCTTTTATTTAATTTTACATTAGCAAATATACCCCCAGCTAAAGCAATTTTTTTAATGTTAGGATACTTTTCATGTAAATTATTAAATAATTCAAGTACTTTTTCTTCAAATACTAACTGACCATTATATGCAATATCTTCATCAAATTGTGTAAATTTACTACCAAATTCTTCAAACCAAAGTCTGTAAAAATCTTCATATATTCCCCCTAAATATTTTTTACCTTTATCTTTATCAGTTTTTAAACCATTTATAGTAATACATTTATTAAAACAATCATAAACTTCTTTTCTATAACCCCCATGAGATGATAACCCTACAATTTTACCTTCATCTTTTAATCTTTTAAAACCTAAAAACTCAGTAAGCATAGAATAATAATGTCCTAAAGATTTATGTGTTAAAGGAATATTATTAATTTCATCCATATTCCCATCTTTACCAAGATACATTCTACAAGAATATTTTTCACCTGATGCATCAATTGATACTACAAAAGTATCTTCTTCAAAACCACTACAATAATAAGCTAAAGCACAATGGCCTAAATGATGATTTATTTTAATATATTTTTCACTAGGAAAAGGTCCTAAACCTATTCCTCTCCATATTTTTTCAGCTACGTCAGCATCATAATGAGATGTAATATAATCTAATTTTAACCAATCATAATTTTTATGATACCATACATGCTGACCACATTCCCAAGGCATCCTAAATTTCATAGCATAAAAATCTTTGTAAGCTTTTATTCTATTAAATCTTTCCTCTTCGAAAGCAAATATAGGTACTCCATTTTCAAGATATGCTAAACCAGCACTATGTAATCCTCCTGTTAATCCTAATATTTTCATATTTAGTTAATTTTATCCCATTTATCATCAGAATCTAATCTAAAGGAACCTATATAAATTTGATTCCACTCATCTGGTCCTATTAATGATAAAAATAATGTCTCATCTTCTTCTCTTTGATATAAATAATAAGTTTTACCTTTAATAGGTTCAAATCTAAAATCACTATTATAAACTAACTCATTCCATTTATATGCTTCTAATAATTTTCTATATTCTTCTTTTATTTCATCAAATCGAGCTTCGAAATAATGATTTGTTTTAATTACTTTTTCTTGTTTATAAGCTGATATGTTAGTAGGATGAATTGAAGGAGCACCAACACTATCTCCATAAGGCATAATAGCTTTATTTTCAGCAAACATATCTGGTTTGTCCTTTTTCTTACTCATATTAAAATTTAAAAAACATTTCTTTATATGGATTTAAATTTAAAGTCCAACCTAAATCATTATAAAATCCTTCTAATTTATTTAATAAAATACTTTCAAATATTTTTTTCCTATCAGCATTTTGTTCTATAAATGTACGGATTTTTTCAGGTAAATCCCAATCTAAAAATGCTATAGCATCAATTTGATATGGGTTTGGTTTTAAATAAATCCATTTAACTTTATCACCCTGCGTAATTAAACTATGTTTATTACTTAAACCCCAAAATCTAAGTAAATCATTATATCTAATAACGGCTCTTACAGCTGCAGGAGCACCTTTAGCTACAACAGTAAACATTTCACCAGCTCTAGCTTTACGTTCAGTATACTTATTTAATGTTTTTACAGATGTTGGATTACCTAATTCTGTTAATTGAATAGAACCATCAAGAATTTGTTTTTTAAATTCTTTTACTCTATTATCTATTTCACTTTGTTCAGCTCCCTTTAAAACATCTACTAATGTTTTATGAAAAAATTTACCTAATACAGGTGGAAAATTAGCTTTTTTAAATTCTAACCCTTTAACATCTAATGATTCTTTTACAATACCTTCTTGTTTAGTAATCCACTGTGCATAACGTCTTGTTGCTCTAAAATAAGCTGAACGAATAACACATTCAGTTTTCATTTCTAGTCTATGTTTACCTTTAGCATTAAAACAATCTGTAGCTAATTTATCATAAGAATTAGTAACAATCTTTTCATAATCCATTGCTATACTTTCTAAGGCATCATCCTTTTCACTAGCACTCATTTCATCAAAATTGCTATGTCTAAATCTTAATAAAGGTTCAGCATGCATATAAATTGAATCAGTATCACTATAAGTACAGTAATTAGTATCTTCAGGATCACAAATCCACCAAGGAGTATCTTCTAAATGCTTCATGCTTTTATTTCTTTATTCATTACTCTATTAGCTTCTAATGCAGATTCTTGTATAATACGCTGTCCACTAAGTGTTATAGCTTCAGACAATATTACATTCCCATAACGGAATGAACCAAGAGCAGTTGCACCATATAACGAGTTAAGCAAAATTTTCATTGTATATTGTTTCATATGAAATGCTGCACCTAATTCTTTATCTCCAGATTTATATGCTTTTTTCATCGCATTTTTATACTTAACCCTTTCATCAAACCATTTTTTTAATATAGTTGATAATACTGATTCTCGATTAGTAGCAAACATTACTCCATTTGCTGATATAGATAATTCATTTTCTTCAATCATCCTAACTAACCTACCTACATTAACTTTAGTTTGTTTTCTTTTATTATTTTCAACAATTAATTCTTCAGCATAATCTCTAGTTTTTAAATCATTTAATCCTAAACGATTATTTCGATCATCAGCATCAATAATTCTACCAACCATAGTTTCTTTACCAATATTAACAGTCATTATAATTGAAGGATATAGTGATGTTAAATCTAAGTCAAAAACATAGTTATAAATTCCTGCTTTAGGGCAAAATAAATAACCACCAGCATAATTCTTTTTAGATAAAGGATTTCTATCTTTAGCAGGTGGGATAATATTTTTACTTAATAGATAAGCTGAAATTGCTCCATCCTGTGTCTTAGTATTAGCATAAACTTCACTATAATTATGTTTACCTTTATGGGATAGATTTTTAACTAATGATAAGTATTCTAATTTTTCATCTAGTTTTTTTAATATTTCAACATCTCGAAAGTTATATTGAATAAATTTAAGGGGATCCTCTTCAAATAATTTATCTAAATTACCATCATATTCTATTTTCTTTATATTAGCATATTTTTCTCCAATGGCATCTAATTTAAATGATGGTTCATCTGCCCAGCTAAATTTCTTATGTAGTCTCATATAATCTAAAGACTCAACACCTGCTATTTGAACATATTGATCTTTAAACCAAGGTGTTTCTCTTACATAACCAATTGGAGATAAATGTCTAGCCCAATCTTCACCTAATACATTACACATTCTATAATACAAATAAGGTATATCAAAATAATCACTATTCCATCCTACTAAAATATCAGGATCAATTTCTCTAAACTTTTCTAAAAATTTTGCTAGTAATTCTTCTTCTGTTTTACAAGGTATGATTTCTTTAGTTTTAGCTCTTGTTCTATCCATTTTAGATTTTGGATCTAAAATTAAAATAGCCCATTGATCTACTTGTTTATCATACCATGCTATTGAAGTTACTTTTTTAGGTGCTGATTTAATATAGTCTTCAGTAAGTGCATCACCCATTTCTGTTTCAATATCAAAAAATAATTCTTTTTGTGTGGTTGAGGGTTCATCATTTGTACCATATTTTTCAACTAAGAATTTTTGATATGGGGTCATGTCATGAAAATGGAGTTTAGTATTATCTGATTTCCAATTAGAAACCTTTTTTAAAGACTCTCCATTTAGACCTGTATGTGTAGATTGAGAATCATCACATTCTATATAAGCTTGATTAGTCCATTCAATTTTACTATAACCTTCATCTTCCCAAAGATGGACTAAAAATTCATTACCTTTTATTCTTTGAGCAAAACATTTTTTATACATTCAGTTTAAATAAATTTAGACAATTCGTCTGATGTAAAAAATTGAAGTAAATTAGGGCGATAATAATTAATATTTTTCATTACTTTTTTATCACGTGTTCTATAGACAATATAATACTTTCCAACCTTCTCATAGTGACACGGTTCGCCTTGCTCTTTAGAACGTGTTTCAACGGTTGCTTGTGCTTCCTCTTCACTTGTGCAAGCTTTCGACATATTCGAACCTTGTACTTCTTGATACGCTGGCCATATTTTATCTTTAAGACCATGTAACATAGTTCCATTACCCAATGAAACGTAGGCAATGTCACATAAAGCATCAAGAACCTCAACAATATTACCTGTTTCACAGGCATGTTTATATTCCTCAAGTTCTTCAAGGATGAAATCATAAACAAATTGCCACTCTTTTTTTTCAGGTATTGTAGGTTCATAATTATTTGGTTTTCCCATTGTAGCATTAAATTCTTCTACTTCATCTACAAAATTAACACTACTTTTTTTAACATTACGATTAACATAGACAGAATCTTTTACCTGTCTTAATTCATTTATTGTTCTTTTTTTCGCCATAACTTTTAAATTTGATGTCCACCATTATTTATTTTAATTGAGTCAAAAAACTCTTTTCTTGCTAAATTAGTATTGTGCCTAAACACACCTGATGCTTTAGTAGTAACCATTGATGCCCCATCATGTTTTACACCTCTACAACTAACACAATTATGAGTTGCAACTACAGTAACAATAACTCCTTTATTACCCTCAGTAACTTTATCAACTGCATTATGTATAGCTGATGTTAATTGTTCTTGGATTGCACCTCTACGTCCAAATAATTCAACTATTCTATTTAATTTACTAAGACCAATTACTTGACCTCCATCCCCTGCTATATAACCAATATGAACTACACCTTTAATTGTTTGGTGATGATGTGAACACATTGATGTAAGAGGAATATTTCTTTCAATTACAATACCATCATATCCATCTGAAGGAAAAGAAGTAATAGGAGACATAGCTGTGTATCTACCTGCCCATAAATCATTTACATAAGCTTTAGCTACACGTCTTGGAGTTTCCATAGAATTTGGATCATTTCTCCAATCACATTTTAAAGCATCAAGGAACTTACCGTATGCCTCTTCAGCTTGATCTATCATTTTATCTTTTTCGGATTGTTTTAAAGGAAATCCAGGTGCAACTCCATTTGCAAAACCAGGTTGTACTACTTCTAAATCTTTGTGATTTTTTCTGCGTTTATTTTCTGCCATTGTTTATAACTTTTTATTAATATTAATATACAAATTAATTTGGGCAATTCCAAACTAAGTTTAGGTTTTTAAAGGAAAAATGCTTCAACATCTCCATCATTCCATCCATATAAAGCTTCTTCATCTGCTGCAGAATCATTAATTACTAAATAAAAGGGATGTTCACCTCTCCATCTCCAAACATTTGCGCCACTAACTAAGTCACCACTTGATCCTGTATTTGCGGTTGTTGGCTCAGTATTAGATCCTGCACCTAAACTATGTTCTGCAAAAGTAACCCATGCTCCTCCACTATAATATTCAGCAGTAACAGATTGTGCTGAATTAGGATTAACTATTGTATAATTATCAATAACATTTCCAAAACAATAATTTTTATTAATTTGAGTATTAGGTACACTTTGTTCACTATCACTACCTTGACCATCAGCAATATCAAAAGCCCAACTATCTAAAGACGAATCATATACTACATTAGTTTCAGTATTAGAGGGTGATACTCCTGCTATTGTACTAGCATAACCACCACTATCTCTTCTAAAACTAAATGGACCTGCTATTGATGCAATTGATCTATCAGCACCATTTGCTTCAACTGAGCATAAAAAAGGTTTAGTTCCCCATAAATTTATTCTTGTATTATCAAAGGTATCATCTGGAAATTGAAATGTTGTTACTGATCCTGATGGTACTGTAACTTTTGTAAAAGTATTTGCATTTGAAACAGCATTTGAAAAAACAGTTACTTTACAATCATCGTAGGCATATAAATAAACTGTTATAGGTTCATTTCTACTAAAATAAAATCCCCAATTAGTACCGTTTAATGACCCAGGTATTACTGCATGTTGTGCTCCATTTTTATATAAATGAATAGGTTTATTAGCTGCATATCTATGTCCAGCTGTTACATTAAATGTTCCACGTTGAGGACCTGATGTTGCTGATACTACTTCTTCAACTGTTCCATCAGTATTTAACTCAAATATTCTAGTTCCAGTATATGGTGCACAATAAATAGCATTTGTTTGAGATTCAACACAAACAAATTCATTAAGACAATGTTGTGGAGTATCTCCTACATTTAAATTTGAAATATTATCTGGGGCTTTTGTATTATACCATTTATTTTGATCTGATGGGTTAGTTCCTAATGCATCATATACCATAAAAGGATTTACATCAGTACTTCCAGTTGTATTAATTAAAGATCCAACAGTTAATTGTTCTGAACCAGCTATAAAAGTTAAGGCATCACTTACAGTTTCAGCACTTCCTCCTAATTGGTTAGCACATCTAATAAATTCTGTGTCGTTTTGAGGGGTATAAGATTTTGGAATTTGTCCATCTTCTACCTCATAAATTACATATGCCCCAACTTTATTTGGATTTATAACATTATAATATCCTGTTTCTTCTGAAGGTCCTAAATCTCCTCTTCGGGTTCTCATTCCAACTTGACCTCTTCTCAAACCTCTTGCAGGTTTGGATTCTGTAAATTTCATAGGTCTTCCTGCCATAGTATTTTAATTATAAATATTAACGTAATTTATAATCTTGAATAGCTTGACTATCACTTTTTTCCCAAGGATAAATTATCCACTCATCACCATCAAATCTTTGAGCATAAGCTGTAGGTGTAAATTTTGCAGTGTGGGGTTTATGATGTAAAACAGCTGTTATGGCTGCTTCACTATTATACAATGTTTCTCCGCTATCACAAATATCATCAATAAGTAAAGTATTTCTTATTACTTTATCATCTGACCATAATATTTTATCAGTGTATGGAAGATTTAATTTATGTGAAACCATCACTGCTGGTATTAATCCACCTCTAGATAAACCTGATATGTGGGTTACATTTGGTATTTTTATAATTTCTTCACATAACTTATCTGTTAATAATTCTATATCACTCCAATAAAGGTGAATTTTATTATCAATTTTTATCATATATTATCTTTTACCGCCATAATATTCAGTAGCATGGCCTTCGGTTATTAAAGTTTTGTTAATATTCACGTCATCAACATATAAGATGCCTAAACATCTTCCATACTTACCTACTCCCATTGATTGTAGAACAAATTTTCCACTACCTAAAAGTTCTTCTAGTCTAATTTTAGCAGCTATTCCTCTAGCTTTCTCTTCTAAATCTCTAGTTCTAGATTCAGGTGCATTCATTCCTTGCATTCTGATTCTTACTTTTTTCCAGGTATCAAATCCTAGATCTACAAGAGCGTCAACAGTATCCCCATCAACAACCCTATCTAATTTTGCGTTATATTTATACATTTTCTAAAAATTCTTTTAATTTATCTATTAATACTAGTACTTCATCTGGCTCCATAGTAATAGCACAACAAGTGCCTACATTTTCTTCTATTTCTTCTAATATTTCAATTGCTTCTTCTTTAGACACAACGTTCAGTATTAAAAGCCATAATATGAGATCTGCCAGTAAATCTCCATCCTCTATCCCTTACAAAATTCATTACTTCAGGATACGATTCCATTAAACTTTCTCTATCATCCCCAGCAGGCATTGCCCAAACTTTATGATCTGGGATATTACATTCTTTTAAGAATTCTTCTACTTCACCTACCATAGATAAGTCTTTATCTAATACAGGTTTAATATGATAGTCAGAATGATATTCAATAGATTGTTTTATTGCTTCAGTATTTACCCTTTTTGAATTATGTTTCTTAATCATCCTCTCATCTACTATAGCACCTTGAGGCGTTTTAGCACCAAGTACGGGGATGCTATTACTAAACTTGGGACTAATACTAAGCAAGTTAATAGGGTAATCAGTAGGAAGAAAATGGCTACCTTCAGTCTCAATAGTAATAAAAATATCTCTTTCATGAGCAAAGTGAGTTAATTCATTTACCAATTTAGGATGCATTGTAGGAGATCCTCCTGTTAACATCATCTCTTTAATATGAGGATGTTGATCATATGCGTCTATAATATCTTGGAAACAATAAATTCCCTTTTCTGGGTGGATACTTGTATACCAAGAATCACACCATCCTCCTTCTCCAAAATAACATCTATGGGTACACCCTGTAGTTCTAACTACAATAGTAGGATATCCTGCTCTACTACCTTCTGATTGTACTGCCGTATAAACTTCTAACACCGGCAGATTTTTCTTATAATCTTCGATTCTTTTTAACATATGCAAATTTTTTAAAGTGGTTTTACAGTCACTATATACAACTTATTCTCCTATATAACATGCAGCATTTTTACCATGCTCCATAAATTTAACTTTGGTAACTTTTACCCTACCTTCAGTTTCAGTATCTACAAATTCTTGTAGCTTATTATAAATATATTCAGCAAATTTTTCAGCGCCAGTAGCTGGGATTATTCTTAATTGAATTACTCCTAATTTATCCATAGTTTCAAATCCTTTAATACCAGGATCATCTTCAGCTACTACTACAGTATGATCAAACATATAATCCATCCATTCTTTAGGTGATTTACCATCAATTTGAGTTTTAGCTCTTTTCATTCCACCAAAATCCCAAACCCAATTTCTATCATCTAATTCACCTTCAAAATATACTTTAAATGAAATACCGTAACCATGTAAGAATCTACAGTGAGTTGTCTCTGCTTTCCATTGACGGAACACTGTACTAAAACCGTCAAATACTTTACTTGATTGAAATTTACCCATTATAAAAATCTAAAATTTGTTGTTCATTCATTTGACCTATTTTTCTACTGATTTCATTTCCATTTAAATCAGTTAATACCATAGTAGGTACATTTTTAATGTTGTATTTTGCAGGTAATGAAGCATCATAATCTACATTTACTTTTTTAACTCTAATTTTTCCTTGCTTTTCCATCTGTTCTACTAGTGGAGACATTACTTTACAAGGACCACACCAAGGTGCGCTAAAATATAAAATTCCTTTATCCATTTTTATTTAATTTTAATTATACTAATTCTTCAACTATACCTATTATTTCACTTAATATAAGTAAAACTGTTGCAGTAACCAAGCTAAATGGTAAAAAAGCATATCCTATAATTCTAATACCAGATTTAATAAAACTAATTATCTGGTGTAACTTAGGATCAGGATGTGACGGTGCGTTACCATTTTTTATAGCTAAATTATTAACTAACTTATCTACTTCTCTTTCTAAATGACTATCTTTTATTTCCATTATTTAACATTTAATTGTTCTTTTTCGTACTCAGCAAGAACTTGTTCTACATAAACTCTAGCTGTTTCATAATCAACTGCTCCTGTTTCATCAGCATATTGCACTGGATCAGGTCTTCCTAATTTAATAAACGCTTCAATACGTTCTACAGACGATGCTGATTTATAATCAGACCACCCTTCAGGAGTTGGTTTATATGAAGTATTTGTTCTAGCATAAACTTCATCAAAGTCAATTCCTAATTTTTCACATAATACTTCTCCATCTTGAAGAATATCATATTTATCTCCATTTAAATATGGTGTGTAATATCCTACTCTTTCTGCTTCCCAATTACCTAATCTAAAAGCATTATCATCTGCATCTCTAAATTCTTGTCTACAATCAGGATAAACTGCATGATCACCAGCATGAATACCTAAAGCAATTGAAGTATTTTCTTTAGTTCTATTAGCAACTGATANNGCNACTGCTTGAGTAATNGAAGCAAANATTTTATTTCTGTTAGGTACTACTGTAGCTTTCATATTTTCTTCAGCATAGTGTCCTTCTGGAACNTCATCTCCNCCTTCAACTAANGCNGANTCTAATANTTTTACTAANCCATCTAATTTNACTACTTCNTAAGTAACATTNTGACCATTTCTTTTTAAATAATCTACTAATGCTTTTGCTCTTTTAAGTTCAACTTTATGTTTTTGACCATAGTCAAAAGATANAGCTGTTACNGTTTCAAATTTATCAAGACATTTNAGCAATAATGTACTTGAATCCATACCACCTGANAGTGATACTACTGCGTGTTTTGGACGTCCTGCGTCTTTAAAATTAATTTCTAATTGTGTCATTTTATTAAAATTTATAATTTGCCAGGTATTATTAAGCGTATAGGCTAACGCTACATTTCATTTAATTTAAGCATTTTTTCTCTAACAACCACCCTAAAATGATTATTTTGTATTTTAGCACTGCCTCCCTGTTTAAGGAGTTTTCTAAATAAAAATTCTTCATTCTCATTCCAAAATTCACTTAAAGCTATAATTTCATTTTTATCAGCTACTTCTTTACTTTTATTTAAGTAAATTTTATGGGTTGATCTAATTGATTGTTTTTTTAACATTATTACATTACTTTTGGTAGTCTAAATTTTAAAATAGGATTACCATTTACTGTGGGTTGTCCTAATTCATCAATTCCAACTTCTTTTACTTTTACTGGTTTGTTTCTAAATCTACCTGTTAATATTGTATCACCTACTTTAATAGGGATTAAAAAACAGTCTTCGTTAGTATATGTTGCTTTCATATATTATTAATTTTTCTAAACTTGTTAACATTATATTCTAATAAATCATAATCAATTTGATTATCTAGCATATAAAAATAATCATTCATATTTGCTTTAGGTTTTGAAATTAAACCTTGATTAGTATATGATACATCTTCTAAAGTAGCCATTACTGGGTTTGAGGTGTCAATTGATTCAATGCAATTTATACCTTTATACCAACCAAATTCTTGGGGCACAGCACACCCTAATAAATGAACTCTATCATCTTGTTTTAATTCTCCTGTTTTAAGTAAAGTAGATACTACAAATAACCTACCTAATGCTTTACCTAAATCTTTATTAGGATGAGTACAAATATCATTGTAATAAGAAGCACCATATGAAAATGCTATTTTAGGGTAACCTAAATCTTTATATCTTTTAACACACTCAGCAGCTTCATTAAGAGTAGTAGCTTGAACAACAGCAACTTTTTCAACACCTGTAGGAAAATCATATATCTGCCAAATTGCAGCATTATGAATGGATTGCTCTGCATCTTCCCAAACATCAGGAACTATAAATTCATTAGGTTTTAATTCATTAACCCAATGAATAAGACGTTCATGACTATAAGCTTCACCTAATTCATGTAATGAATTATCCATTATAATGTAACGTCCTTCTTTTTTTGATTTTTGGAAGTATTCTAGATATTTAGGTTCCTCATCTAGTAAGTGAGGGAGACAATAATCATAATCATTAAATCTTTGACTATCTTCTAATAAACACATTGGAGTTTCGTGACTAATCTTCATTTATAACTTTTTATTTAAAACCAATATACAAAAACCTATTAATACAACCAAACTAAATTAATATCTTATAATTAAATCGTCATCATCATTTTTTCTTGCTCTTAATTCATTAATTCTTTTATCTATAGTCTTCCAACCTTTAGGACCATATTTATTTGTTTTGGCTGTTCGAGACTTTAATTCTTCTAATTCTTGAATATCTAAATTATCTATTGAATCTGCTTGTTGTATTGATTCTTCTAAATGTTCTTTGTTTTTTTCTGAAGATAATAAATAATCTGTTTCGTCTTCGTAATGTAATCCTTCATTACCATTTTGACCTATAATATTCATTCTTTCGTCAGCTTCATCTTCTATATTATCAGCATAATATCCTTCTTCAACCCAATTATTATCTTCTTCTTCATCGTCTATAATAACCTCTTCTCTATAAAGGTTTTTTTTTGTTTTAGGTCTAATTTGTTCAAAGGCAAAATTAGCAGCTACTACAAGAGCAATTGCTAAAGGATCAAATACAAAAATAATAGTTAAAAGTAACCAATTAATAATTTTATCCATTGGATAACCAGTTAATCCTGATAGATATTTAAGAGGTCCTAATTCACTAGATACAGCATCGCTTAATCTTATTTCAACTATTTCTTCTTCAAACTTAAATAATGCTTCATTTAATTGATCTATTTTATAATTTACTTCTGTTTGTCTATCAATAGCTTGATCTAATTGTTGAGTTAAAACTCTACGAGTTGTTGAACTTTGTGTAGTAATTATATTACCTAATGTGTCTTTATACTGTATTCTATTCGTAGATAAACCATTTCTCAAGCTAACCACAGCCTCATTTATAGATGATTTTTCTTCATTATATACAACAAGTTGTTCTTTTATATTATCTCTTTTTACTTCAACTAATGCAATTTGGGAATCAATTGTTCCGGCTTTAGCAGCAGTTTCTTGATAAGCTGCAGATAAAAATCCATAAATACCCATTGAAGTAATTACAATTAAAACAAAACAAGCTATAGATAAATACCATTTTAAAAGTTTAGGGAGATTTTTTCTATATTGATATAAAAGAGATGCTATAACTAATTTTGCAATTTCTAATGACGCTGCCATTACTATAACAGCGAATGCTGCTCCTGCAAACAATTTACTTAAACCACTAACTGAATAAAATGCAGCTGATGCGCTTACAGACAAAGCTGAAAAAGCAATTAGTAAAGGAAATAATGATTGTTTAATTTTTTTAAGCATAATACAAATTTAATTCTGTATAATATGAATAAATTAGAGAGTATCCAAATTATATTACAGATTTACTAACATATCTAATAGTTCTTGTTGAGGGAACATATCAAATTTATCTTTTCTAGTATTAGTGTGAGTCCATAGCCCTTTTACTTTACCATAATAAGCATCTTCATTAAATTCAAATGCTTTAGCACCGTTCTTTTTAATTAAAGCTGGTAGTCCTGCTCTAACATCAATGTTATCTCTATCTGCTATGTGTAAGATTAATTTTCTTAAATTTTCTATTTGTTTATTTGAATATCTATGCCATTCACTAAATCCTCTAAATGGCTCGTTTAATTCAACTATTTGTGAATCATCTGCTAATTGCCCAGCATATGTTCTTCCATTTTTTAAATACCCAAAATTATTAACTTCAATACCTACAGAATGTATATGCATATGTCTTGAACCATTTTTTCCTAAATGCCATCCAAAACCACCTTCTGGGAATGCTTGGACTACTTCTCCATCATATTTGTTGTCATTTCCTTTTATTGATTGACCTCCTAATACAAATTCTGTTGCTACAGCACCTCTATTATCATTTGCCCAATGATCAATTGTATTATAAGGATTATGCCATCCTGCTGTGTGGTGTAAAAATAAATATTCTTTATTCCAAGCTCCTTCTTTATATTCACCTACTGGGAGATAATGTTTATTAATAAGTAAACCATTTTCTGTTACGTATGATTTTTCAGCATTATCAGTACTAGCGATACCCATTACATCTAATGTTTGAGGTCCTACTACACCATCTGCTACTAAACCATTTTCTGCTTGGAATTGTTTGACTGCTTTTTCTGTTCCAGGTCCAAATATCCCGTCAGCGTCGATTTCTAAAAATTCTTGGAGGTCTTTTACTTCAGCTCCTCTAGATCCTACTTTTAATATCATGTTTTATAGTTTTATTTATTATAAATATCACTAAAAGGCACTCATTATAAGTTCATCAATATAGTCTTGAAGTTCTTCTCTTGTTGCTGCTATTTTAAAACTTAAATCTGCTTGAAACCTTTTTACTTCTTCTCCATCTTGGAAAATTATTATTGTTGGTACTACAACAACTTGATGTTTTTGTTGTAGATTTGGATCGGCTGCTATATCAACTTTAGTTATATCACAATCTGATAATTTTTCAACCCATTGAACATCATTAGCTGAGTTCCATCCTGCGTTAAAATGTGTTACTGTAATTTGTCCGTAAACAGTTGTTGATAACAACCAAAATATTGGTAATAAAATTAATTTTTTCATAATAGATTATCTTAATCTATCAATTTTTTCTTCAATACGTTTCATGTCTTCTTTTAACTCCTTTACATCATCTTGTGTAGTCATGATTGTTTGACGAATCAATTGATCTTTCATATCATACTCCATCCTAGTTACATCTGGTGGAGGTGGTACTGGTAGTTCTTTTGCTTCAGCTATATCTGCTTGTAGAATAAACCACATAGATATTACAGTTGCCATTCCAGCACCAATACCTAATAGTGTTTTAATACTTACATGAAAACCTGTATCTTCGTTTAATTCTTTTGCCATTTTTAAAATATTATATAATTTACACCCATTGAAAACTCATGCCATCTTCTATTCCAATATTTATTGTATTTACCTTCTGCAAATAACCCTAAAGATTTACTTAGTTTATAACCAAATATTAATCCTCCAGAATAATCAACCCATTGTCCTCCGTTATAAGTATGGTAAGAATACTCATCAGCTGTTTTTACGTGGTAAGGCATTACATTACCCCACGCATGTGCCCAAAAGTTTTTTTCATAGTGATAAAAATCAGCACCTAATACAAAAGAATATTCTAATTTAAATGGAGCTTCATCTCTTTTCTTTTCTACATAATCTACTAATACTTGAGGAATTATTACTTCTTCCCAAACAGCTGTACTAGTAGCAACTACATCACCTGAAGGATTTAAATATACTACATCACCAGGTCCATTAAAATTAACTTGATATCCTTCTTGGATAGCTAACCAAGTATAATGTAAATTTCCATTACTAAGTAACCATTCAGCTAATGGATCATAACCATAAGGTTCTGATAGTCTTTGGGCTGCTCCTAAATTTAATGAAAATTTTTTATTTATATTATATCTATATCTTTGAGATGATTCAAAATATTCAACATCAACAAAACCATCTTTTAAATATTCTACTTTAGCTACCCAATCATTTGCTACATATCTTAAAAAATGATGTTGGTTAAAGTAATTTATACCTTGTATTCTTCTATAATCACCTTCAAATAAAAATTCAAATCCTTTTATTTTACCGACTGTTGCATTATCACCTAAATGACCTTCTGTACCATCATAAAATACATTTTCTCTATTTTCGTAATCAAATCTAGCTATTTTTCTTACACCTGCTACTATAGAATAGTCAAATGGTGTTTCTACTACATCAGTAACTAATTGACCTGTATTTACTGTAAAGGTATTTCTGTCTGATAATGACGTTCCACCATTTACAGCTGCATAAAACGTAGAAAATTTAAATGTCTTTTTTAATTCTTTTTTAAATTCGGAGACTTTATCTACTTTTTCTTGACCAAAAACTACAGATGAGCAGAAAATTAATATTAATAAAATTATCTTTTTCATATTATTCTTTTATAATTCTTTTAAAGTATGTATTACCTTCATGTTTTATATTTAGGAAATATACTCCAGATGGTAAATCTGAGAAATCAATTTGTTTTTCTGTTATTTTAGATTTTAATGATCTACCATTAATATCATATAACTCAGCTTCTATATCTAAATCTGTTTCAATTATTAAGATATTTTCCGTTGGGTTAGGGTAAACTACAATACCATTAAATCTAGTAAATCTACTATTTATGTCTAATCCATCTGGCCATCCATTTTCACAGTAGTTATACATTTCTTGACATACTGGGTCCCAATCATTATCACAACAGTAGTTATCTACATCAATAACCCAAGCATAACAGTTATTATTTAACCAATATGGGTTACCAGGTCCTGTAATACAGCCTGCATCATATAAACAAGCTGATGAATCTGAAACATTTGCATTTGGGTCATAATTAAATGCATTTGGATCAGTACAACCTACTACTGCTGTTATACAACTACCATTATCTACATTAGCATTAGGGTCATAATTAACTGCTGTTGAATCAGTACAACCATAAACTATCGGGATACATGGGTTAGTAAAGTCTGTAGCAGATACTTGATTTACATTTGCATTTGGATCGTAATTAAATGAACCTGGATCCATACAACCGTAAACAAAAGGAACACAAGAACCATTATCTGTATTTGCTAAAGGATCATAATTAAATGATGTTGAATCTGTACATCCATAAATTATAGGTTCACAAGATCCATTATCAGTATTAGCATTTGGATCATAGTTAAATGCTTGTGGGTCAGTACATCCATATACAATTGGTATACAAGGATTTGACGTATCATTTGCACTTACTTGATTAATATTAGCATTTGGGTTATAATTAAATGAACCTGGATCTGTACAACCATATACAGCTGGTATACAACTACCATCGTCTGTGTTAGCATTTGGATCGTAATTAAATGAAGTTACATCTGTACAACCATAAATTATTGGAACACATGAACTATCATCTGTATTTGCATTTGGGTCATAATTAAATGATGTTGGATCAGTACAACCTAAAACTACAGGAATACAAGTACCAGGAGTATTTGCTGTTGGATCATAGTTAAATGCTGTTGAATCCATACAACCTGTAATTACAGGTATACAAGAACCATCATCAACAGTAGCTGTTGAATCATAATTAAATGCTAATGGATTCATACAACCCGGGATATTTGGAATACAAGGATCATTTGGATCTAATGTATTTGCATCTGGGTTATAATTTAATGAAGTTGAATCTGTACAACCATAAACAATAGGTACACAAGAATCTCCACAGAATGGTGTAGCTACATATTTTTCATAAAATGGAGCTTCAAATGGTTGTAATGCTCCTTGTCCATTATTAGCAAATGGGTTTACTCCTTCTTGTAATAAAACAACACTATCTGCATTTTCTAATGTAAATGAATTATGCCAAGTTTGGAATTGAACTTGTTGAGGTGAGGATTGTGGACTACCTACTTCAAAATAAAATACTTCTACTGTTTTATCTGTTTCCAATTGGAATTGGAACGTTTGTTCATATGAACCAGGTCCCATAGTAAATGTACCTACTGGCACACCATTTTGGGCAACACCTAAATATGAATTACCCCAACCATCACCTGCAGCATCTTCTATAGTTAAGAAATAATCACATACAGGTACAATTGCTTGTTGAGTTGCTGTTGGGTCATAATTTACGGAATTAGAATCTGTACAACCTACTATATGTAAATTAGCACATGAACCATCATCTACATTTGCTGAATCACTATATTCTTGGTAAGCTGGGTCTGTACAACCATAAACATCAGGAATAACAGGACAAGCAGATGCTTGTTGAGTTCCTGAATATAATACATTTCCAAAATTTGGAGTTGTCATTTCCCAAATAGTATCACCAGCACAATCTTTTATAACAACACTACCTGGTCCTGATGTTTGAGTACCAACCATACCATCTCCATAGGTATCATTTAAAATAAGTTCAAATCCTGCTGTTTGTGATACACAAAAATTATAAATGTAAGTTTGACCAATATCATTATAACCATATTCTCCTGGTTGTACTGAACCTATAACACCACCACTATTCATAATCCAAGATGTTTCACTTGGCCAATTATCTAATGTTATTTCCATTGTAATTGGATATTCTGTAAGACTATCACAACCTGCATTTCCAGCACAGCTTCCATCATCTGCTGTAGCCCAAGGGTTATAAGATACTTGACTTGAATCTGTACAACCTTCTATACATGGAGTTGGTGTATATGTAATAGTATCTGATAAAGTTCCATCACTAAATTCTACTTGAAGATAATGTTCAACACTCCAATTAGGTGGCATTTGTCCATTTCCTGCTAACATTCCATAATTAGTAGCATATGGTGGTACACCTTGATAAAATGGACCCCATCCTTCTTCATTCCAATATTTTACATTTACTGGTTCACACCATCCATTATCCCATTCCCAAACTACTAATGCTTGCTCACCACCTAAACATTGTTGGTATGCATTTGTATTTGTAATAGCACATACAGGTGGAGGACAAGGTAATAAATTTACTGTTGTATCATATTGAGTAAAATTACCAAGGGAATCTACATCTAAATCTAAAATTACACCTTGACATTCATTTGATAATTTAATCCATGCTGGTGTGTTTGCGTTATTATTTTGTGGTCCACCTTGCCATCCATCACCCCAAGAGTCTAATAATGATATATCTAACTCACCTGAGTCAGCTTGGATTACTGTAGAATAAAATTCAAATGGATTGCTTGGTTGGTAATTTACTAATGTGTCACCTTGTTGTGTGATTAGTGCGAATGATTCATCGTCGGCATAATAATCGAATTGTACTTCCAACTTGAACCAACTGTCATTTTGCGAAAAACCTAAAAAAGGGAGTACGCATAACAGTAGTACTAAGATTTTTTTCATACTATTTTAATTTTGTTCTTCTGATTTTTTACCACCAAATATTTTCTCTAAACCAGCTATACCAAAACAGCCAAGAGTTATTAGGGTAAAAGAATCGTAAATAAATTCATTGATAACTAAATCTCTACCAAGATAACCTGTTACAAGGTCTACTACTGCAAAGATAACCATAATTGCAAAAGACATAAACCCAATTACACTTTTTTCATTAATGTCGTTGTTATCTTTAAATATATTTTTAAATGCCATAAATTTTCTTTTTAATAAATTCATACACAAAACTTTGTAATACAATTAATGGTAACGATTTGGATATAAATATAGGAGGAGTATACAAAGTACACTCCTCTTATTAAATTTCTAGGGAAATATGCTATTTATTATTTCTTTTTAGGCTTTCTTCCCTTTCTTTTTCTTCCCTTAGCTGCGTCAACAACATCTTTTGACTGACTAGCTAATTCCTTAGCAGCTACAGCTACGTCTTTTAATTCTTCTTTGACTCGCTTTGCTCTACGCTTTACTTCTTTAACACCTTCTTTAACATCTTCAACAGCATCTTCTACTTCATCAGGGATGTAATCTCCATCTCTGTCATTAATTTTACCTTTTTTGTAAAATTCAAAATAGTAAATAACTGCCCCAACTAATAAAAGTGCAATAATAACTAATGTTGTAATCATAATTTGTAATTTAATATATTAATATGTTTATAAATATTATTATCCATCACAAGATACACACTCTGCCATTCTTGATCCTAAATCACCTTTAATAACTGAATCTGTTCTTAAATAATAAAATGTTTTTATTCCTAATTTCCACCCTTCCATATGTACTTGATTTATCCATTTTGGTGAATCATTAGGATCAAAAGACAAGTTTAAAGATTGGGTTTGATCAATATACCTTTGTCTTATAGCTGCTTGTCTTACTAATTCTAATTGGTTAGTTTCAGGGAATGTTAAAAATAATTCTTTTTCGTCTGGTGATAAAATTTCATCTGGGAGATTTTGAACTGAACCTCCATCTTGAAGCATTTGATCCCACCATTTTTGTTTATTTTCACCTTTTTCTTCTAATAATTTTTCTAATGATTTATTTTTTCTAATAAATGTACCTTTAGCACCATTAAAAGTGTAAATGTTAGCAGGTAAAGGTTCAATACCAGCTGATATACCCCCACAAATAACAGAATTTGATACTGTGGGCGCTACTGCTAATAAATGAGTATTTCTCATACCTGTACCTCTACACCACATTGGTTCACCATATTCTTGAGCTAAATCCATAGATGCTTTTTCAGCTTTACTACTAATATCTCTAAATATAGTATGTGTCCAAGCTGTAGATGCTATAGAATTAAATGGCAATCCTTTTTGTTGTAAAAACGTATGCCAACCCATTACACCTAAACCTAATGCTCTACCTTTTTTAGCATGATTATGAGTTCTTCTTAATGAATCTTTACCATTTGATTTATCAATAAATTCTTGCATTACACCATCTAAAAACCAAGTAGCTAATTCTACAGTATCTGTATCTTTCCACTCCTCATACTTAGCTAAGTTTAAAGATGATAAACAGCAAATAAACGAATGTTCTTCATCTGTAAATAAAGTAATTTCAGAACAAATATTTGTCATTGAAACATCTAAATTATTTAATCTATATGCTATTGGGTTATCTTTATTAACATTATCCTTATACATGATATAAGGTTCACCTGTTTCCATTCTTGCTTTTAGTACAGTAGCCCAACGAGACATAGATTCAGGATCCCTAGCTTCTAGTTTTCTCATAAAATTGTCTCCTACAACTACACATTGGTGTAAATTTAAACATTGTCTATTAGGATCACCTTTAGGTCTTCTAATTTGTAAAAATTCATCTATATCTGGATGTTCAATATCTAAATTAACTGATGCTGCTCCTCTTCTAACATTTCCTTGATTAGTAGCAATAATAGAAGAATCATAAATCTTACACCAAGGTACTACACCTTCTGATTTACCATTACCTGCTATTTCAGTTCCTCTAGGTCTAATTCTAGAAACACCAATTCCAACACCCCCACCTTTAGAAGTTAGTCTCATTAATTCAGCATTTGTTAATCCTATACCTCTAATAGAATCAGGAGTATCAATTCCATAACATGAAATTGGTAAACCTCTATCAGTACCCATATTAGAAATAACTGGTGAAGCTAAACCTAACCAACCATTCCAAATAATTTTATAGAATTTATTTTCTAAATCTGGTCTTTTAAGTCTAAATGCAGCTGCTTTAGCTACTCTTCTATAAGCTTTTTTTACATCTTCTCCTGGGAGTAAATATCCTTTAGATATTGTTGCTAAAGAAATTTCATCCATCCATTCTGGATAGTTTTTACCTGCTTCCCAATTTGTATAATCTACTTGTAATGCGTTATTTTCCATATTAAAATATTGATGCGGCATCCCAATTTTGAACACCTTTTGAATAATTAGTTACTCTATTAGCAAAGAAATCAGTGTGTTGTTTTCCAGCTGATAATGAATCAAACCAACTCATTCTTTGTACTGCTTCTGTATCAATTCCGTTTACAATAGGATCGTATCCTAAATCACCCATTTTTGTATTTAGTCTATGTTTAATAAATGATACTAAATCATATTTAGTACAACCTTCTAAATCACCCATTTCATATACTTTATCAATAAAATCTAATTCTAATTTTAAAGATAAACGAGCTGCTTCTTCAATTTCTTTTTTTAACTCAGGTGTATCTAATTCTGGGTGTTCTTTTAGTAAAGTTCTAAATAACCAACAACCAGCATCAGAATGTAAAGATTCATCTCTAATACTCCATTCTACAATTTGACCTACACCTTTGAGTTTATTTTGTAATTTAAATGATAATAAAACAGCAAATGAAGAAAATAAATTTACACCTTCTGTAAATGCTGAGAATATAGCTAATGATTTAGCTCTTTCATGCCAATTAGGAGTACCATCATGACTATCTTTAACACTCATTAACGTTTCAATTTTTGCTGCTGTTGTTTCATCCTCTAAAAATTCAGCAAAATTATCTAATCCTAATTCCTCATTTAATAAAGAATAAGCTTCAGCATGAATAGTTTCAAAACAACCAAAAGTAACAGCCATTGCTATAACTTCAGGTTTTCTAAACCATTTAGTTACTAAAGTAGACCAATAATCATTTACTACAGTTTCTGTTTGAGCAAATCCTTTAAGTATTGAACCTACAATATTTTTTTCTGTTTCTGATAGGTTTTGTTTCCAGTCATTTACATCTGCCATCATTGGTACTTCTGTCCATAGCCAATGGGCTTGTTGTTGTTTCATATAGAAGTCAAATGCTTCTGGGTATTCAAAGGGTTTATATACAATACGTTCCTGTAATAATGATTTTTTTGCCATTTTAATTAGTTTTAAGTTAAGAATTTAATTCAAAGAATTTGTTTGAAAGCATTTTTTTATCAAAAGTATCAAAATCTCCTTGCATTTTATTAGAAGTAGGTAACTCATCAGTTTCGTAGTCTTCAGCATTATAATCATGGACTTCAAAATGACCTGTAGATGTATCAGCTTTTACACCAAATGTTAAACCATCCATACCATATCTGTTTTTCATAATGTGAAATCTACCAGTTCCGTTTACTTTATCTTTTGCTTTCCTCGAAAGAGATAGACAAAAGTCAGTAATCATTATTTTATCATATGATCCAGCTGCTTTGTCTCCCTCAATAACATCATCTTTTGCTCCAGCACGATTTACTTGTGAAACTGACCAAATAGGTACATCTAACTCACGAGCAAGTCCTTTAGTGCTTGTATAAATATCATCAATTTCTCCCTTACGATCAACAGTTCGTTTCTTTGTTGAAAGAAGATCTACATAATCAATTATTATTAAATCAGCTTTAACTCCTAATTCTTCTACTTTACGGATATGTGATTCAATAGTTGAAATTGTTGCACGACCTGTTGGGAATTCTTTAATGATTAATTGTCCTGGAATTTCAGGAATTATTTCTTCTATTTTTTCTCTATTTCGTAATACTTTATCAACTGGTATTTTGGAAAAGAAAGCATCGTATCTTCTTCCTACATATTGTTCACCTAATTCTAAAGTATAATGTAAAACGTTATAACCCATTCTTACAGCATACCCTCCTAAGGCAACTAAAGACCACGATTTACCACCTCCTGGATTACCAAAAATAAGACCAAAATCTCCATTTCCCAATCCACCTTGGAGTATGTCGTTAATCCTTTCCCATGGAGTTGATATAACTGTTCTTGCATCTTCTCTAAAACGAGATTCAATGTCTTTATTATATTCATGTCCTACATTTTTATCATTACCAGCTTTTAATGCTGTTTCTACTAAATGTTTAATACCATCAAAATCACCAGCTTTTAATAAATCAACAGATGACATTAGTGCTTTTTTAAGTTGTTGATTTTTACAAAATGTTTGAAACTCTTCTTGAACGTATTCTAAATCTTCATCTGATGCTTCATATGCTGCTTTTAGCTGTTCTCTTACTGATAATTTTAATACTTCATTTTCAATTTTAGAAATTTCTACTTTTAAAATATCCATTGAAGGCGTCGTATGATACTTATCGTAATACCTAAGAATTTCTTTAATTACCCATTGATGGGCTTGATTATCAAAATATTCATCACTTAAAATGTCATGAATATTTACTAAAAATTCTTTATGTGTTAATAAAGAAGATAGTACTTTTATTTGAAAATGAGTACCATACTGATTTAAACTTGTTAATGTCATATAACTTTTATTTTACAACTTCAATTTTTCGAATATATCTTTAACCCAAAATTCTACATTACGTATCATTCCACCTAACTTATCTTCGTTATAGAATGCTACGAATTGTTCAGGAATGTACTGATATTCATTTGTTTCCACAACCTTAGTTAAGTATTTTTTATCATTATCATCTAACATAGGGTTAGATAAATCCATTATTTTATAATTTTTTTCTAATTCATCTATATGTTGAATAACTCTAGCATACACTACATGATCTTTATATTTTTGTTCACAAATATTATAAATGTCATTTAATGTCATTTCACGTTCTGCTAATTCAGGGAATTTTTTTAATAATCCTTTTTCACCTAATCCTTTAACTCCCTTAACTTTATCTGAATTATCACCTAAAAGTGTTTTATATAAAATAAAATTATGAGGAGGCATATTATACTTTTCTTTAATTGTTTGATCTGTATAATACTCTTTTTCCATAGGACGATATACAATTATATTTTCATTTACTAATTGTAAAAAATCCTTATCAGAAGATACTATAAATACTTTATCTTCTGGTTTAGAAGGTATGATACTACTCATATAAGCTATAATATCATCAGCTTCTACTTTAGGTAAACTAACAGTTTTAACAGGTAATGTTTTTAAATATTGGATTATTCTTACCATTTGGTCTACTTTAGCATCATGTTCTTCTTCTAAATTATCAAAAGCATCCCAATTAGTAATACGCTGTAAATCTCTACCTGATTTGTATTCAGGGAGCAGATTCTTTCTAGCATTAGCTGAACCTGCTCCATCAAATACAACATAAACATGGGTTGGATCTATTTGTCTTACCAGTGCTCCTAATGATCTAAAAAACCCACCTAAACCACCAATGTGGACTCCATCAGGATTAACCATATTCATCATAGCAAAATTTCTGAAGAATAAATTTAATCCATCAATCATTAAAATTCTTTTACTGTCTACAGTCTCCTCTCCTTGCTCATCGAGATTATCGAGGAGTTTAAGTAATTCTTTATGTTTCATAATTAGTCTTTATGTCCTGAATATACGAAAAATATTTCAGGTATCAAAATCTATTCCGGTTCTTCTACATGGGAAGTTATGTCAGTATAAGCTTGATCTTCTTCAGCAATAATAAAATCACCACCACCTAAAATTTTCTTCCACTCATCTTTCATTTCTTCTTTATATGCTTTCAATGATTTATCATTGTCCAATATAAAACCATGAGGGGTCATTACAATTTTACCTCTAGTAGTAACACCATTAATGTGGTTTTTATCAACTTGTAAATTTACTCTTTTAGCAAATTCAACCTGCTTACCATCTTTAATAGCTTTAATCTTAGAAGTACCTGCAGACATAACATTACCAAATGTAACTACAAATGTTGAATCAAACCACATTGCATAACCTCCTTTGTTCATCAACTTAGGTTGACCCATTGGAGATTCCGGTTTTAAAGTCCATACTTTGTTAATAGCAACAAGAGTATTAGTATATGGACTACTTTCCTTTCTAGACAATACAATACGCTGATTTACGTTATTACCAAATTGAGTTGACATTGCACCTGCATTCCACTCATTATTGTTTTTATTTGATTTTAACGACATTTCACAAGGTACAGAACCAATTGAATCCCATAAGAATAATAAGTCATAAGGTAAATTACCTTTCTTTTGTTCATCAATAAGATCTAAAATAAACCCAGCTACATCTTCAATTGAATTAATTGATTCTCTATCTGTGTAAATAAAATTACCTGTGTAATCCAGAATTTCACCCGTTTCTTCATCTACCACTTCATTTACTTCTAATCCCATTTGAATAGCATGTTCCCAATTCCATTTCATCTCTGTAATAATGAATACTGGAAGTACTTTACGTTTTTGGGCAGACACAGCAGCTTCAAGTAGAGCAGTTGTTTTACCTGTGTCTGAATGACCTCTAAGTAAAACAATATGCCCCATTGGAATCCCAGGAACTGATGTTATTTCTTGGTAAGCATCAGAAAGAGGAATCCATTCTTGTTCTTTAAATTTAGCTTTAGAAGTTAAACCTTTTTTATTCTTAAAACTTTCTAAATTAAAATTTGCTTTAATTTCTGAGGAGACTGCCTCCGATAGTGATTTTTTCTTTCTTGCCATACAATATTAATTAAAACGGTAAATCGTCTTTTTCGTCGTTAAACAGATCATCAAATTGTTGTCCTTTTGACTTAGTTTCTTTAGTATTTAAAGAATAATTTGATTTCTTTTCATCATTGTCAAATGCAACAGCAGGTTCTGATATAATATCACCTTCTTTTTCTTCACCTTCAGGAGCTAACCATTCTTGAAGTGATGCTTTCATTTCATCATAAGAAAGTGCTTTAAATACCTTCATAGGATCTGCTTGTTCATCTAAAAACCTTTCTACTTGCTTTTCATCATCCGATAATGGTGATGTTTTCAATGAAGGTCCTACTGATGTTTTGTTGTAAGGTGTACCTGTTGACTCAGGCCCTACAGTATTTAATTTAATATCTCTACCTCCAACAATATCAGTGTAATCACCAATTTCATCATCAGCAGCCATATTTAAAAAGTCTTGATATACTTCTTTACCAAATTGCCATAATTTAACACCCTCATCTTCTTGTCCTCTAACTACTACAGGAGCAAAAATTCTTGTTTTTGGGTCTAATTTTTTAGCTAATCTCCAATTTTCTCTATCATTAGTTTGACGTAATTGTTTAGCAAACTCCATAATAGGATCTTTTTCACCCCAGTTAGATGGTGAAGCCATTACTCTTTTACTACCAATTCCATAGTAAAATTTCATTTCTGTAAATGGAAATTCTTTGTTAAATTTATTAGGTACAACTCTTACGACTTGTTTACCTATTGATGGTTTCCAGAATAGTTGTTTTTGTTGACCACCTGAAGAATTGTTCGCCTGTTTTTGAAATTCATTAAGGCGCTTTTTAATTGCGTTTAAATCCATGTTTTATAACTTTTAATTTTAATAACTCTACTTAATATACAAACCCATATTTAATTTACCAAACTAAAGTTCAATAATTTTAAATATTTTTGTTTTCAATTGCTTTAACTCATCATGTTGAGTTAGGAGAATTGTATTCCTATAATGTTGCCAATCAATTGGAAATTTTGTATCTACAACACCCCCATTTAATCTTTTAATTAATTCGTTTAAAGCATTAATAGTGTATAAGGTGTTAGTATCTTTCTTACGATGAACCATTATGGTATTAGGAGGTAAACCTTCAGTATTACCTTGTTCTATATTGTAAGTACAAACATACTCATCATTGCTTTTTATATGTAATACGAACACTTTTTTATAAAGAATAGAATAATTATTAGTAATACGATCTAATAACGATTCCAATCCTTCAAGTGTTGTGAACTTACAAAATAGTTTATTATTCAAATCTACAAAGTTTAAGTTATTCAACTCCTGAAAGTCGTCTACAGTATACATATTGTAAGATTTATTTGAAATTGTAAGTGTCTCCATAATTAATTTTTACTTGTAAGTTGTTATTTTTAAAGATATTTTCTATTTCAGTTAATATCTCTTTATCTTCTTTACTAAAATCAAAAAGAAAACTATCATAGGTGTAAAGTACTAACTTTGTTCGCCTATTTTTTAACAACTTTAGTATGTCCCATAATATACAAACGTTGTATGATGTCTCCAAGTTTTGTAGTAAATAATTTAATAGTTTTTGGGGTTTCATATCCTCTAAATTATCTTCTATAAGTTGATAACCCGAAATAGGACATTCAATCCAACCATTTTCTTGATAAGCTTCCCACAACTCATCAGTATATACTTGAACTTTTTTAAAAAATTCCAGATCTTTATATTGATCAAATACTCCTCCGTATAGTTGTTTAAATGTTAATTCTTTAGCTTTTTGGTAATCCACTCCATACATTTCTGCAAAGGCCATGTGAATATCTTCCACACCAAATTCATAACCGACAAGTTTAGCAAGGAGAGTAGGATGATAGGCACTAATATCAATTTCAATAAATACGTTATTAGAAGGGATAAAAGACTCTCTTGCTCCGTTTTCTTTGTTAAGCGCGGCATAATTTACTCCTTTAAATTTGTTACTTGGCCTTCCTGTAAGTGTTTTAAAGTTGTATTGCGTGTAGGTGAATTCTTCATTGATAGGGTGAAAGTACGATTCGAATTTTTCTCTATCAACTCGTATTCCACTTCGCTCCAAGGCGTTGAATACCACTGTAGTTTTTGTGTTGTTAAATTCGTTGATTGGCTCATATATTTTATCTTTTAAATCATTATATAATTTTTCACAATACTCATAGTGTTTAACTATTGGTATTATTTTATTTACATCTTTTTTATCACCCATTTTATTGTAAAAGTAAGAATGGGTTTTGGTGTATTCGCGTATATACGTATGAGAATTTAATGTTATGTCATAAAGAGTTTTTAATGGAAAATAATGTAAAAATTCCTTTTTATCACGTACATATAGTTTATCATATTTGTTTAATACGTGTTTTACGTTGTTTAAATCAATAGACAATGTTTCTCCATGTGATATGGGGATAATATATCCTTTAGTGGCTAATAACGGTCTAAGGTAAATTGCACAAACTTCATTTATTGTAGGGTGAATGCGATTGTTATATGGAATTACTTCCACAAACGCTTCTTTATAACCACTTTCATAAAACCCTTTTAATTGGGAGTCAGATTCCACTAACCAAAACATAACTATTATTTTGGTTTAATATAAATAATTTATTATAAAAATCCAAATTTAATTATAATCTTCACCAAACCTTTTTCTATGTTCCTTATTAGTCATTAAAGTTCCATCAGGCATATAATGATACCCAGGTGGTGGAGGTGGTAAATCATTTACATCAGTAGGTAAATAAAACTTTAAAAAGTTAAATTTTAAAAACCTACCAAACCCTTGTCTTTTCATTCTTCTTTCTTGAATTAAAACTATATTATTATTAGTTTTTTGTACTTCTTCTTCAATACCTGTTATAGTCCATTGAATTTTAAATGTTTGATAAAGTTGCCATAAATATGAATCATCTTGGCTTTTTAATTTATCATATACCTCTTTATTTAATTCTAAATAAATATCTTGATTTACTTTTACACAAAAATACCTTGTAAATTGTCCTAATTCATAATCATCTATATTAGGTTGGGGATAAGCCTGAGTTGGTAGTAATGTTCTTGTTGATTGGTTTAAATTGATACCTTGTAATCTAGCATAATCTACTACCATACCTTCATCATACCCCGGAGTATCTATTTCATCAAATATAGTTGGAAAATCTCCATATGCTATTTCATTTTGAACTTGATCAGGTTTAAATGTTACACCTACATCTTCTACAGGAATTAACTCTACATTAGGTAAATCATTAGGTGTTTTACCTGAGAAGAATTTACCTTCAAATGTTTTATAGTAATATCCTCTATAAAACTCTCCAGTTTCTTTTATTTGTAGCTTATTATCGCTAGTATACTGATTGGTTAATATTCTATTCTTTGGTATATACATTACGATGCAGGGGCTCTAAATGTTAATAAATCCCAATTATTACTTTTTCTTCCTTTATAAACCATATCGGTTCCATAATTGGTTTGAGTTGATGTTGCCCATCCTGTTGAATTAATTTCACCTACGTAAATTTGGGCATGACCATATTGATAATGAGATATTTTACCTGATGTAGGTTTATCATTAGCATAATAAACACATACATCTCCATATCCCCATGTTTGAGTTGCTATTTTTTCTATACATCTTTTACGTGTTAAACCTGTAGCTACAGATTTTGTATAACCTAATTTCGTTAAGTTATTAAAGAATTCATTATTTTGATTGGCATTACCTCCAGCTGCTAATTTTCTACCAATATCAGCTGATTCATTTTTTAAGAATTTAGTATAAGCTCTTGCTAAATTATAAGACCATTGAGCACACATTCCGCTTACAGCTCCATCCCTTGAAAATACTGAATTATATGATTTTTGCATTGCATTAAATCTTGTAGCTGATGTTGGATTTAATGAAGCTGGTGGTTCAACGTCTGATGTTGGTGGGATAGGTTTAGCTGAACCAGCTGAGTAATTTTGTGCTACCACTACTGATTTTTGTTGTGCTGGTCTTTTAGGTGCTGCTTTTGATTTATTTGCTGGAACTGATAAAGTTTCTAATTTAGTCGTCCATTCATCTGAATTAATACTTTGATTTACTGATGTTACTTGTAAGTCTACACTATCTCCTTGATATGAAGGAGGTAAAATATCTTCAGTTATTAAAAACTTTTGAAATAATTTAATACCAGATATACCATCCATTTCTAAACTTAAATTAAATGGTAAAAAGAATGGAGAATCTAATTGTGATTCTTCAGCAGCTGTGGCATCTGTTAAAATTCCTAATAATAAATCAGCATGAGTAATATTATGTGATTTTAAAGATACACAATTTTCATCAACAAAATTTAAATTACTATATATTCCTTCAAATAAAGTAATTCCATCACCTACAATATTAGTACTAAAGTTTTCTTTAGCTTGTTCTTGTGGTGATTTTTCTTCTCCTCCTGTTTCTTTATTTGATGGAGATGATTCTTTTTCAGGAATAATTCTATCTTTTAACCCAGCATTATAATTTGAAAAAGCAGTTGCGTTTCCAGATACTTGGTTTGAGTTAGCTTGAGCCCCTATTGAAATCATAGTAGCAAAATCATTTGATAAATCAGCTGTTAAATTAATACTTTTAATAAAACTACCATTAACCTCTGGTTTTACCCCAAAAACATTAAATCTTGTGTATGTTCCTAATGCTGGTGGGTCTGTAAATCTTTGAGGTATATCTTCTATAAATCTTATTTTTAAACCATCATCTGATAATCTACAACTAAACTTATTAACTCCTCCTAATGCTTCAATTATACCTTTATTTAAACTTTGTAAAAAATCAATTAATTTAATATCACCATCTTCATTTGTGGACATAGCATTTAAAGTTCCTTCTATAAAGTTAATATTAACCATTATATTAGATAATCTTCCTAAGTAAATATTTTGTTTATAAGCAAAACTAGTTTCTTTTAATATTTCATTAATAGGATAATTTGGAATGTCTATAGCAGGTAAAGCTACATTTGAATATGGTATTAAACATACTCTAGGATCCCCTGAAAACTGTCCTGGGAATGTTAAAATTACATTATCATCATTATCTAGATCATCAAGATCCATATCAAACGTAATAACTGGTGTTTTTGTTGTTTTACTGTATAATAATAATTTTGATTGGATAAAAGCCATTAATGCCCCATACTTCATATAAACTTGAGGGGTTACATTAGTATCATCATCTGTGGCTTCTACAGGAACAGATAATAAAGCCCCTCCATAAAGAGGTGATTTTTTATTTCCTGATGCATCTAATAAAGAATTTAAACCATAATCTAAAAGTGAGGGTGCTTCTGCGGCTGCTTGTTTTGCTTGTTCATATATGTTAAATAATTCTTTATTTAAAATTGATTTATCTTTATTAGCAATTAATGGTGGTTGTTCGTTTTCTTCATCTGCTTCTTCACCTTCACTTGTTTTATCTTTATTAGGATCTGTAATATTAACTTTTAATGACTCTATAACATCACCTACAGAAGTTAATTCTACTTGACAATCATAACTGCCATCAGGGTTAAACTGCCAATTAAATTTGGTTATTTTACCATATATAGCATCATAATTTCCATCATGTGCTTCTCTTTCAGCATTTATTTTTTCATATAATTCATATTGACTAACCCCTCCATTAAGTAAAGCACTCATAGGACCTGTATAAAATTGATCCATTGACTCTAATTCACCATCATTACTAAGATATTGACTCCAACCAAATTCTAATAATAATGTGTAACCTGGTCTTAAATACAATACATCAAGTAATTGAAATTGTGCTTTTGAATAACATTGAATATTAATTATAGTTTTACTTAAAGCACCATTATTATAATAAGTTATATCAGCATTAGTTAATCCAGGCATAGGTACATAACCTCTTTCTGATATACCTCCCCATCCATAAGCTCCATTAAATACGTTTGTTTGATCATTTAACCCTTTTTGTAAACCTGAAAATTCTCCATCTTTTATATTTGTAGCTGATACAACACCACCTTGTAGTATAAAGTTTTTTGCTAATTTATCACCAGATATCAATTCGGAAGGTACACCTGCTTTAATTAATTTTTTTAATACAGAATCTTTTAATTCGGCTCCTTGTGATCCTTTATTTGTTAAATTTACTGAACTTGCTAATCTTAAAAATGGGGTTTTATTTGTATAAAATCTAAGAAATTTTTCATCAATGTTACTACTTTTACCTAAAGCTTCTTGTCTTGTATCTATTTGTTTTTTAACCCATGAATCAAATGGTAAACCTAAAAAATTATTAGCCATAACATTACTGATTTAATAAATTATAACTATCTACAATTGCTTGTACATTAACTGGAATTCTAATTTGTGAACCTTCTGCTATAAATAAAGAACCCATATTTACAATATTTGGATTTGCAATAGCAATCACCCAATACAATGTGACATCTTTATAAAATTGATTTGCTAATAAATCTAATCTATCACCAAATTCAGTTTCAACCCAAATATCATTTTCATTTGCTGGTACTTCTGGGTATGTAACATTTTTATAATATTCTGTACCTAGTGTACCTACGAATTGATTTTCGTTTCTTAATACTTCTATGTTAGCATATCTATTCATTATTCTCCTGTACCTTCTCCTGGTATATTATTTCCATTATTATTATCTCCATCTCCTGTTGCTTGATATTCTCTATAATTATCTGCATAATTTCCACTAGAATCAACAGCATTTGCTAATGCAATAAATCTACTAGATGGATCATTTGCTTGATTTGGTTTCTGTGGTAGGAATGTATGAATAGGAGTGAACGAAAACCCGCTTACTTTAATCATATGTGGAAGTTCTTTTACAGATGAATCAACCCCACCCTCAGCATTTATACCTATCTCCCAAGGTGATTCTTGTGGAACATCGTAAGTTAATTGAGTTATAAATCCTGGTTGTTCATATAAATAACCTCCTACTGTTAGTCTTACTAAATTTCCTCTCATAAATCCAGCTTGTGTATAATCTGGAGCTAAAGTTGAAGCTAAATAATTTAATTTTTTATGCATTGGGATAAGTTCTGCTTTTGACTGGGCAAAACAAGTAAATGATAAACTTATTGATCTACCAAATCCTCCATAATTATATAAAGTATCACCTCTACCTACATAGTTAACTTCATTCCAACTTGCATTATATGAATCACTAAATGAATCTAAATGAGCTCTAAAATGCATGTAAACTGCTTCCCTATTAGCACCATCATTATTAATAGCGGCTATTCTAAATTTAACTAAATCGTTTATAGCTAATTCACTTCTAGGACCTGTGCTAGTATACATAGGCATAGCTGTAATTTTATCTAACGCCTCTAATTGTGTAGCATCCAAACCATAATCCCAAACATTTTTAATAAATCCTTGTTCTGTACCTGTGTTAGATCTTCCTGGTTGACCCATATTTAATCTTCTATCCATGTTTTTAGTTTGATAGTCTGGTGATAGAGATAAAATAGTTGATCTATTATTTTTTTCAGCTGAACTTCCTGTAGATGGATATGTGTATAATTCTTTTCTAAAATCTTGAGGAAAATCAATTGGTTGACCCTTACTTACATTTTCTTTATTTGCTAATTGATTTTGATCATATGTAAGTGATCTAAATCCATCTAATGTATCTTCCCCATCATATAAAACATTAGTGTTGGTTTTTAATTTTCCATTTTCATCAATTGAATTTACTGAGGTAACAAAGTTTTGTGTTGGGAATTGACCATCTGTTGAAATTGCATCATTTCCATTTGTTGCTGTAAAAAGATTAGCAGAATCATTAATAGAAGATGAATATAATGAAGATGCATTAGGTCTAATAACTCCTTTTATATCATAAGTACTTTGTCCTGGTTCTGCCTCTGATTTAGGAATATAAGCACTTTTTGTTACAGCAGAATTTATAGTAAATTGACTAGTAGGTGTTAGATATGTGTTTATGTTACCTTTAGGGGTAAGTGAACCTGATGTTTTATAAACACTAGGGTAAAAACCTTTTAAATTCCATGTGTAACCACCACCTGATGTTACACTTCCACTTATTCCATCTTCAAGATCAACTGATCCAGTAACACCTCCAAATTTAACAAATTCAGCAAATGCTCCTGATACTGCTGGGTTAATAAATGAACCTGTAGTTCTATTATTAAATCTGCTTGTTAAATAACTTTTTAGTCCCCCTCCTTGAAGATTAAAATTTACGTTTCTTTCTCCTGTTCCTTGATCTGCAAATCGAAGATTTGTATTACCTATACCTAATATAGATCCTGGTCCACCAGGGTAAGAATATACATTTGTAGCAGTATTAGGAAACCCTGAATCTAAATGAAATTCAAATAATTTTTTTAATCTATTTTGTTTATCATTATCTGCCTCTCTTTGACCTTTTGTAATGCCATAGTAAGTAGTTATTCCAGCACCTGGAAATAAACCACCATCTTCATTTGCTGTTGGATCTAATCCTAAAAGATTAGGATGACCACCAAATCCAACTCCTGCTGCTCCTAATAAAGTTGATGCAGGTGTATAAATACCTTGATTAACTCCACCTCCACCACCTAATACTAATTCTGAATTACTACTAGCGCCTACAGCATTCCCAATAAAATTATTTATACTTTCTAAAAGGGATAAATCTTCACCTTGAGCAAAATTAAAATTTCCTTGACCTAATGTTTGTTGTGACTTTGCTCCTCCATAACCTGCACCACCAGCTTGTGTTTTAACTGATGTACGAGATAATAAATTTTGTTCTGCTATAAATAATAAACCTCGAGGTGATTTCTCATCAATAAACATTTGGGTTAATCTACTTACATCTCTTATAGTTTCTCTAGGTTTTAGAAATCCTGTAGGGACGAAGAATTGATCGCCTATACCTCTTCCAGGCATATCGTCATAGTTTAACCCTTCAGGAATATCTTGAGTGATGTATGGTTGTTTACTACTACCACCTTCACGTCTATCTCTTCCAAAGGGCAAACTTTTTAAGTCTGTCTGGAGATTAATTAGAGGCATACTTTAAGTTTAAAATGAAGCTCCTTCTGGTGTATTATTTTTAAATCTGTTTACTGGTTCTTGATAAGCTCTTGCTGCTTCACCTAATTGTGAAACTGAAGGTACAGTATATCCAGTAGCTCCTGCTCCAAAATTATCATAAGCTTGGTTTGGTGTACTAGGATCTCCTTGATTTGAATATTTAAAATGAAGGATTCCATTAGGATCATTAACACTAGCTTGTGGTTGAGGACTAGCTGGCGATACAGGGTAACCTAAAGTTGAACCATTAGTATCAAATTCTTTTTTTATTGAATGTTTTGCCATAATATAATTATTTAATTGTTTTATTATAAATATTAACCAATTTTAGAAGTTGCTAAAGCCATTGATCTACCTGCTTTAGCACCATCAATGTAAACATCTCCACCTTTTTCTATAGCTGATGCTATTCTTTCTAGTAGTGTTATTACTTCTCCACTACCACCACCACCTAAATTAGTACCTCCTACTATAACATCATCAGCTCTAAACTTTTGTATTGGTTGTCCTGGTCTTGAAATAAAATCTTCCGCTACATCACCTGATCCAAATAAATCTATTACAGCAGATCCTAATCCCTCAGCACCTATAGCATCTGCTAAAGCTCCACCAACCCATCTACCTAAAGCATCTCCAGCTAAAGCTCCTAAAAGAGTACCTACACCTGGGATAGGAATAAATGAACCTAAAATTCCACCTAAAATTGAACCACCTATAGATCCTATAGCTTCAGCTGTTCTTTTTCCTACCATTTGATTTAATTTTGCTCCAGTTTCACCTGATCCTATCATTGCTGAAATATCAGATGCTGCAAAAACACCTTCAATAGCTGTTCCAATTAATGGAATTTTTTTAGCTCCCGTTTTTAAGAAACTTCCAACATTTTTACTTAAGTACTCTTTAGCAGCATTTAAAGGATTTAATTTTGAAAAGAATTTACCTACTGATCCGAAAAATCCTTTACTTGCTCCTCCTGCTGCTGCTTTAGTACCAGCTGAAGCTGTTGATTTAGCAGCTGTTGATGTTGCTGCTTTAGTACCTTCTTTAACTGCACCCCCAGTTCCACCTAATGCTTTAGGTAATTTAGATGCAGTTTTAGAAATACCACTTAAAGTACTTTTAATATTACTAAATATTTTTAAAGCACCTCCTATTCTACCAAATAATCTAAATGCAGCAATTCCTGCAACTACTTTTGATATAGATGTTAAAACACCTTTCATAGATGATAGACCTTCAATACCATCCATTACAAAATCTAAAAACTTACCAAACATTTCAATAAGAGGAACTAATTGATCTTTAAGTTTTATCATTGCATCTTCAAATCTTTTTGATGCTGCTTCAGCATGTAGTTGATTTGTTAATTGTTCAGCTCCAATTTTTCTTTGTTCTTCAGCTGTTATGACACCATCTTCCATTGCTTTATTATAAGCTTCTGTTGCTTCTGTCATTGATTTAGATTCACCATTTAAAAGCTCTTGAGTTTCTAAAGTTTTAGCTAATTCCTCTCTTGACATTCCAAAAGCTTTAGCTAATGAATTTTGTTGAAGAACATTCATCGCACCAAATTCAGCAGCTGTACCAATTTCATTTTGAATTGCTTTAGCTAATCCTTCTTGATCGCCCATTAAAGCAGCTCTTCTAGCTTCTTCTAAATTTAACTGTTTACCAGTCATTAATTCAGCTTCCATTTCAGCCGCAATAGAAGATTCAAAATCTAATAAACTATTACTAGTATTTTCTAATTGTTGTTGGCTTAATCCTAATTTAGCTGATTGGAAAGCTGCGTTAGCTAATGATTTACCTTGACCTTCCATTGTTAATCTATTAGCTGCGCTAATATTACCTATATCAGCAAATATTGCTTGTTGGTTTACTGCTACTCCTTCTTGTTCGGCTAAGACTGCTATTTGCCCTCTTAATTCATTTGTAAAATCTTCAGCGCTTTCACCTCTTATTTTTGCTGATTTTATAAATTGTGCTGCTTGCTCATTAGTTAGTCCAAATTCATTAGATAATAATGAAAAAGTTTTTAATTCTGAAGCTGTTAACTTAATAGATAATCCTACCTGTTCGTTAAATTCTTGTATTCCTTTTACAGCATCAGCAATATTAAAGTGAAGTTCACCACTATTATTAGCAGCAAAATTTAACTCTGTTTTTAGCTGATTAGCATCACTTCTTCCTAAACCAAAAGTTTTAGCTAAATCTTCTCTTGCGGCACCAAATTCTTTTAAACCTTTTTTAAACCCTTTAAAAACTGCAACATCAAAGGCAGCCCCTAATTCTTTACTAAATATTTTAGCACCATCAGTAAGGGTTTTAGATAGTACTTTTGCTTTTATTTGTGAATCTGAAAGATTTTCCTCCCCATTAGCTAATTCTTCAGCATAGTCTCTAGCTCCTTGTTCTAATTCTTTAAATTTATCAGAACCTATATTTAAACCTATTTTCTTTAAAATCCCTGATGCCCCATCTAACGCTTGACCTGTTAAACCTGTTAACTCAGTAATTTTTTGTTCTTCCTTTATTCTTTTTTTAGTTTGAGCTATAATATCTTCTTGAACTTTATATTCAGATTTTAAATTAGCTAAAATTGCTTCTTCAACTTCTGATAGTTCTTCTTTGCTTTCAAGCTCTTGTCTTATTAATTCTAAACGTTTTTTCTCTTGTTTAGCTTGAGTTAGGATGAGGTCAAGGTCTTTTTCTCTAAGTTTAGTTATATCATTTACATCATCTGAGAGTTTTTGTGCTAAACTTTTTAATTTAGAAAATGATTTAGTTGCTTCTTTAGCAGGATCGGCAAATCCTGGTTTCCATTCTCTAACTATATTTTTAATAGATTCAGCTATTCCACCAAACCCATCATCAAGATCAATTGCTGCTACTCTAGCTTCTTGTAAATACTGATTTAATAGTTCTATATCTTCAACCCCAGCAGCATTTATATCAATTTCAATTTTATCCTTACCTAATCTAGAATAAATTTTATTTATCTCAGCAAGATCTTTCCTAAGTTGTTGTATTTGTTTTGGATCTAAAGCCATTAGGTTTTTATTATTTTATTATAAATATTAAAAATACCTATTTTTTAGCCCTTTTTGTTACATAAGAGGGAGGTTGAATAGTTTGTGGTGGAGCATTTTTAGTTGGTTGGTTTAAATCTATTTGAGTACTATTTCCTTTAGAAGCTTTTTTAGTTGCTTCTGCTTGTTCGTCATAATACTTTTTTAATTTATTAAAAGTGAATGTACACAACCATGTAGGCATGTTGTAAACTGTTTCCCAGTCGTAACCACCGTTACCATGAAATACAATTTCGTGTATAGTATTAAATAAATTTATTCTTATTTTGGAAGCATTATCCAGCGTCAGGCCAAAAAAAGCTAAGCCCAATTGGGATTGTAACGTCGTAGCTTGAGCCGTCGGGAAAAAAAGTTAGATCAACATCAGGTTGAACTAATTTAATATAATTCCTTAACGCCCTGGAATCTTGGGCTAAAAGGAAGTTATCTACAAACTCCCTGACTCCTTTCTTATCTGGGTTGCCATTAACGGCTGTAATAATATATTTTAAACGAGTTGATAATTCAGGACTAGCATCTTTATTAATCTTTTTAAGGCCTTGTAATTCTCTTTCAATTGATCTTTCATCTCTACCATCAAGAATTTTAAATGAGATTTTTGTTCCAGTCTTTGGAAGCTCATAATCAAATTCATTTTTACCTTTTGTAATAACACTTTCATCAAATGGTTTATTTTCAAGAGTTGATAAATCAACTGTTTGTTTTTCTCCTTCATATTCAAATTCATAAGTAGATCCATAACCTAAAATACGTGCTGCTATTAATAAAGCATTTTTATCTCCAACAATTAAATCATCATATTTAATATTTTTATCAACTATAAGAGATTGTAATAATTTATCTAATACAATTCCTTTTTTAATGTATGATTGATTAGTTAAAATATCCTCTTCTTTAGCAGTCATATATTTTATTTCTACTTTTCCAGAAGATAATGGATTGTCTTCAGAATATAACAATCCTTTTGAGGGTAATTCTACTTGTTCAGTAGGTAATTTAAATTCGCTCATATAAATTTTATTTAGTTATAACGCTATTTGTGTATACATATATAATGTAAAAAAAAGCTTGACCGAAGCCAAGCTATTTTTAAAAATATTTTGAATTTTTTTAGAAATTCAATACGCAGTAATCCATTCCAATTGTTAAATCGATGTTTTGAGCTTCACCATCAGTATCCCAGTTCATGTCTGCAAATGATCCATCTTTAATAAATGCACCTTTTATAATCCATTCTGATACTACATCACCTACTGGTCCTAATACATCAATTGTTAAATCTTTCTTATAGAAATCAGAGTAACCAGCTCTACCTGTTACTGATTCATAATGTAATCTAACCCATTCCATTACTGCTTGAGCACCTGAAGGAGTAATTGGATCAAATAATTGCATTGTGATGTCATTCCATCTCAATTTGCCTTTTACTTTTCTATAAGTATTAATATGGTTTAGTACAATTTCATCTTGTGCAAATCCTATTCCACTTACACCTTTAATGATATAAGATGGGAATCCGTCAACATACATTACAAACCTATTTGCTACTTTGGGCTCAAAAGCTGTGAAAAATATTTCGTTTGGGTCTAATACTGCCATTTTATGTTTTGTTTAATTTTTTTAATTCAATTATAAATATTACGTTTTCTAATTCTTATGCAGGGAACTCAGCTCCTGTTGGAAGAATATTGAAATCTAGGTAAATAAATTCTGCCGTTTTAGTCGGTTGAATGTATATAGCACCTCTTAATTCGTTTCTATCAATTACCTCAGGTCCATTATTTGAATCATTCATTACAACTTTAAACGCATATAAACCTTGTCTTTGTTGTACAGACTCTAAATATGGGTTAACTTGTCCTAAGAATACATTTCTAGTTGCAGCTGTATTTTGTTCAAATACTAAGTTATCTGAAATCTGTGAAATGAAATTCTTAAGGGCAATTAACAATCTTCTTACATTTACTCTATCTAAAGCTGATGCTTGTGTTTGTAGTGTTTTCTGTCCAAATACTACAACTCCTCTTCCTGGGAATGTAGCAATTGGGTTAACTTTACCTACATATAAAGTATCTCTGTTAGATTGAGTTAATTTTCTTTCTGCTTGAACTACTACTCCTAATCCACCTCTGTTTATACCTGCTGGTGCAAACCAAGCTTCTGCTGTTCTATCATTAGCTGCATAAACACCTGGGATTAATGTTGAAGCTGGAACCCAAACTCTTTGTCCTGAATCTGGATCAGTTACCATACACCAAGGCCAATATGCTGCTGCATATGAAGTATCTAAACTTGCTGCTGTAGTTGTAGTTGCTGTTATTGATGAATTATAAGCTTCAAGATCTAGTACAATTATATTATCACCTCTATCTTCAGTATTTGAAATTAAAGTGTTTGTTGTTGAACTATAATCTGATTGATATAATCCTGGAACTGAAATTATATTGTATTGGTAATCATCTTTATTTGCTAATAAATTAATAGCATCTGTATAATTTCCTCCTACTAATCCTTGAGTATCAGTTCCATTAATTTCTTGATAATATTTTCCTTGTCCAGTTAATATTGATCCTTGAGCATCTCCAAATGAACCAGAACCTGCTACTGGGATTGAAGCTGTAAATTGTGATTTTGCATTTCCACTATTATCTAGGTAATCTGGAGTTTTGTAATTTACTTGTTTTACTCTTACATATCTTGAAGCGTTAGCATAAGATCCAGTTGTTTGTAAATATGGCTCTGAAGTTCCAGATCCTAATAATGTTTCTGTTTGGTCACCAATTATTCTTGAAATATAATTTGATGCTTTTGGATCTAATGAAACGTTATTAAAGCTTTCAAGTACTGATTTTGCTCTTGTTGTATCATTACCTCTTCTGATTATTACACTAAATGTACCAGATGAAGTGTTTGGTGAAGCAATTTCCCATCTTAAATTATCATTAGTACCAGTTGAAATAGCACCTTGAGAATTTAATGTTCCTGCATTATTCATAATTTCACCTTGACCAATTGTTTCTAATACGAAAGCAGCGTCATCTGTAATATTAGCATCTACTAATGTAAATGTTAAATCTGTATCTGCATTACCAATATCAGCTTTAGCTACTGTAATTGTATTACCTACTGCATAACCTGATACTGAACCTGAAGTTACAATAGCTGTTGGTTTAACATGCAAATCACCTGCTCCAATTGTAATTGTTAAATCAGCACCACCAGCACCAGTACCACTACCCATTACAGATTGTGAAGTTACTGTTAATGTATCACCAGTTGCATATCCTGAACCTGTTGATACTGCTATAATACTATCAATTGTTGTAGCATCTGAACACGTAACAGCAAATGTTGCACCTGATCCAGCACCTGAAGTTGCTGATTGAGAAACTAGGTAACTAGCTGCAACTGCATTTGTTGGAGCTGAAACTGTTGGAATTGCACTTTGGCTAAATTGACCACTTGCTGACGTAGCTGTAACATTTACTTTTAATCCTGATCCATCACCACCTGTAGTAGATACGTCATCGAATTGTCCTGCTGTTCCATCATTACCTGTATCTACAGTTAATTGTGAAAATACGTTTGTTCCATCTGGAATGTCACCACTTTCTACGTCGTTAAATATCGTTGATGAAGTTGCTGCTGTAAATGAACCAGAAGCTACTCTAGTAACAATTAAAGAAGTACCTCCATTTTGGAAATAATTGTAAGCTGATATAGATGTTAAAAATGTATATTCTTCCTTTTGGTTTGTAGAACCACTTTCAAAAGTAGTACCAAAATTAGCTTGATACTCACTATAAGAAGTAATAAGCTTAGGAATATTTACTCGACCCTTTACTGTAGGTCCAATTAGTGCTGCACCAGCCTGTATTGGTTGAGAAGTTATTTGAGATTGATCATTTTCTCTCGCTAATACTCCTGGGGAAATTAATGTTTCTGCCATGTTATTTAATTGTTATATTTTGATAATAAATATATGAGCTTTTGTCAAAAATTTATTCAGTAGGAGAAAATTCACCAGTATCTAAAGAAACTGTTCCTTTACCATACTTTTCTTCTAACTCTTTAGCTATTGTTAATTCTTCTTGCTGAATGTTTAACAAACTCATTTGTAATTCTTTTTTCTGTTCTTGAAGATTATAAAGTTGAACTTCTACTTGCCCAATTGTATTAATTAGTTGGTCAAATTTTATTCTTAAACCTTTAACCTTCTCGATTTCTTGTTCCGTTATTTTTGTCATATTATACGTATTAAAACTATTTGTTAAAAACTATTGTTATTATGCTATTTGTTGTGCTACTGTTATAGTAACTGTACCACCAACTTGTAACCCATTAGATGGTGTAACACCACCATGAGTAATTTGTAGTGATAAATATCCTTGGTCAGTTCCTGGTATTGGTTGACCTACAAAGAAACTACCTCCCCCAGATGTTAACACATTTGAAGTTTTATTTGCAATTGTAGTACCACCTCCAGTAACTTCTGATAATTGATAACCTGATCCTCTAATTCCAAATACAGATGAATATTCTAAATATCCAACATTATCTTCTTCATCTACTAATGTAGATCCTCTTTCCATTAAAAGTAAATTTGCCTTCATTGTAACTACAAAATTATTACTAGCATTTAATGCAGGTAAAGGATATAAACCTAACCATGGATAATATCTAAAAATAATTGTTGGTGAAGTTGTAACTGCTATATTTGATACTATAAAATCTGCTGTTTGGATTCCCACAGCATTTTGAGTAGCATTAGCATTAAGATTACCTCCTGAGAAATAACTTCCTGTTGGTACTGATAATCCGCTTTGAACATTAATACTACCACTATAAACGTGAAGATCATTTGAAGCTGAAACTGCTACTTTTGCATTAGCCGCCGCTGTACCACCTAAAGCAAATGCAACTTTA
>NZWA01000062.1 GCA_002697505.1 Flavobacteriales bacterium
ATTACATTATAATTTTTCTTCATAAATAATTTTGCCATTTCTTGGGAATTCTTGATAACTTGATTACCGTAATTTTTAAAATTCTCATCTAGTGCTTCCTCAAAACTAACTGCTTTTGCAGCAATAGTATGTTCCAAAGGACCACCTTGAGAACCCGGAAAAACTGAAGTATTAAGTATTTGGGACATCATTTTATTTTTTCCTTTGATTGTTTTTTCACCCCATGTATTTTCAAAATCGTTACCCATCATTATCATTCCACCTCGGGGACCTCTAAGAGTTTTGTGTGTGGTAGTTGTAAGAATATGGCAGTATGGTGCAGGGTCATTTAATAATTTTTTTGCGATTAAACCAGAAGGGTGAGAAATATCCCCAAGTAATAATGCACCAACTTTGTCAGCTATATTTCTAATTGTTTTATAATTCCAATCTTGAGAATAGGCTGAGGCACCACATATGATTAGTTTAGGCTTTTCTTTTAAGGCAATTTTTTCGAGTTCTTCATAATCAATTTTACCAGTTCTTTTACTAAGTCCATAAAATGATGGTTGATAAAGTTTACCAGAAAAATTTACAGAGGATCCATGTGTTAAATGACCTCCATGAGATAAATCAAATCCAAGAATTTTATCACCTGCATTTAAACATCCAAGCATTACNGCTGAATTTGCTTGTGATCCAGAATGAGGTTGTACNTTTACATATTCAACANNAAACAGTTCTTTTGCTCTATCAATTGCTAATTGTTCAACTTCATCTACTACTTCACAACCACCATAATATCTTTTTTTTGGATATCCTTCTGCATATTTATTTGTTAGACATGAACCCATTGCTAGCATAACTTGATCGCTNACAAAATTTTCNGANGCAATAAGTTCAATACCATTTATNTGTCTTTGCTTTTCTTTATCAATAAGGTCAAAAATTTCTTGGTCTTTTCTCATTTTAAATTATTTATATTTTTGTTTTAGTAAACGCAACAAATTTAAATATTTATGAACAGAGTAACTAAACTTTTTAAAATAAAATATCCAATAATTCAAGGGGGAATGGTCTGGTGTAGTGGTTGGAAATTAGCATCATCAGTAAGTAATGCNGGTGGACTAGGTATTATTGGATCNGGNTCNATGCGTCCATTAGTTTTAAAAGAACATATAAAAAAATGTAAANAAGCAACTANTAAACCTTTTGCAGTAAATTTACCATTATTATATTCACATATTGANGATCACTTAAATATTATTATTCAGGAAGGTGTTAAAATTGTCTTTACGTCTGCAGGATCACCTAANAANTATACNTCTAGATTAAAAAATCTTGGAATAANTGTNGTGCATGTAGTTTCTAGCTTAAAATTTGCAAAAAAATGTGAAGATNCTGGNGTTNATGCAATAGTTTGTGANGGTTTTGAAGCTGGTGGTCATAATGGAATGGATGAAACNACATCATTTTGTTTGATNCCAAAAATTTCGGATAACATNAAAATACCTTTAATTGCAGCTGGAGGAATTTATGATGCTAGATCTATGTGTGCAGCCATGATNTTNGGAGCTGAAGGNGTTCAAATTGGAAGTAGATTTGCAGTTTGNAGTGAGAGTTCTGCTCACAGATTNTTTAAAGAACATNTTTTAANTGCCAATGAAGGTGATACAATACTAACATTAAAAGAGATAACTCCTGTAAGATTACTTAAAAATGATTTTTTTANAAAAATATTAAAAGCATATGATAGAAAAGCAAGTCTAAATGAGTTAAAANATTTGTTAGCTAAAGGNAGAGCNAAAAAAGGAATATTTGANGGAGATTTANTTGAAGGTGAGTTAGAAATTGGACAAGTTTCATCAATGATAAATAAAATTCAAAGTGCAANTGANATTATNAATGAAATTATTAATGACTACAATAAAATTATTCAATTAAAAGATTATGAGGTTTTTTAAAAAANATAAATCTTTATTTAAAACACTTGGTCCAGGTATATTGTTTGCNAGTACAGCAATTGGTGTTTCNCATTTGGTTCAGTCTACNAGAGCTGGAGCAGAATACGGATTAATAATGTTGGTATTTNTTTTACTAGCAACAATNTTTAAATATCCATTCTTTGAATTTGGNTCAAGATATGCNAATATAACTGGAACTAATTTNCTTGATGGGTATTTTAAATTNAACAAGTGGATTTTAGTAGTTTATTTTATAATTACCTTTTTAAGTATGTTTATNATAACTGCTGCTGTTACATATGTTACNGCAGGTTTATTNATGAACTTATTACAAATTNCANCAAACATTAAAAATGTTGTTTTATTGGTNTTGGNATTGTGTGCCATAATTCTNNNATATGGTAAATTTAATTTATTAGATTCATTNGTAAAAGTAATATCAATAGTTTTAGTTTTATCAACTCTTTTAGCTTTTGTTTTTGCTTTATCTTCAACACANCTTAANAATATTAATTTTATTGATAATATTGAANTTTTTGATAAAAAAGGTATAATTTTTTTAATNGCTNTAATGGGNTGGATGCCTACTGCAGTTGATATGTCTGTTTGGAATAGTATTTGGACAATTGAAAGAATTAAACAAACAAANTATCACCCGACTCTTAAAGAAACAATNTTTGATTTTAATGTAGGNTATCTTCTTACTATTATTATGGCAATTTGTTTTTTATTTTTAGGTTATTTNTTNTTTTACAAATCAGGTGAAATAATNCCTNATTCATCCTCAATGTTTGCAAATAAATTAATNANAATNTATACTAATACNTTAGGNAANTGGTCTTATTGGATAATATCTGTTTCAGCGTTTTCAGTTATGTTTAGTACGACATTAGCGGTAATTGACGGATACACAAGATCAATGAAATTTACATGTAAATTANTATTTGATATTAATCAATTTAGATANTTTAATATTATTTTGNTTANTATTNATAATAGTTGTNAGTTATCTAATTATATGGANGTTTTTATCTAATTTTAAAATGCTNATTGATATAGCTACAATTATATCTTTTTTGATTGCNCCTTTTTGTGCTCTTTTAAATCANATTTTNGTCCATTCNGACAGTATTCCAGCTGAAAAAAAACCTCCAAAATGGCTAACAAAACTTTCTATTNTTGGAATTTTNTTTCTAATATTNTTTTGTGTANTTTTTGTTATTTACGTGTAAGATTGAAAAATNATTTTATACTAATAATTGTATANTTTTTGTAAATTTGTGGCTAAACAAAAATTAATGAAAAAATATATNTTTTTAATCATCATTATTTTTTTTACTACAAGATCTTTTTCNTCTCATTTTGTAGGTGGAGAGATAACTTGGGAATGTATTAGTGATCCTACTAANGTTGATTTTGGAAAATATATATTTCAATTAAAAGTTTATCGAGATTGTACTGGAATNGATTTTTCATCAGCAAGCCCNGGAGGACAAGAAACATTAACAGTTCATGACAATCCATTGGTTCCNAACATAGCATGNTTTTGGGACAATACAGTTGATATTTCAGCAACAGGTGTAAATGGTGGTGCTCNAGGGTCTTTACAATTTTGTTATGACTGTAGCAATTATNCANCTGCACCTGCTGGNTCACAAACTGGAAAAGTTATTCATCAAATAACATATAGATCATTGCCAACTGATTTGGGTGGAAANGGTTCAATTCCACCTGTAACAGGATGGCATTTTACNTGGGGAAGTGCTGCAAGAAATGCAGCAGATAANATGACTANTTCTGGTTCATGGNTACTTAGAGCAATCATGTATCCTTACACAAAAAANACAAATATTGTCCCATTTGTTTATGANGANGCNTTTCCTTGCTTTGATTCATCACCAATTTTTAAAGAAGAGGCAAAGACTGTNTTATGCTTAGATGTGCCATTTTCATATAGTCATCTTGCTTTNGATCCTGACTTTGATAGTCTATCTTACAATTGGGCATATCCATTGCAAGGTAGTTCCTTTTCATATAATACAGCTACGCCNTTATCTGATACAATGTCATATCAAACAGCAGTTTATCCATTTTCAGTAAATAATCAATTACCAAGTACACCGGCTGGTCCNTTAAATTTAAATAATAATACNGGTGAGATTTCATTTATTGCAACTGGATTGCAGGGAGTTTTTTTAACATGNGTGAAAGTAACAACAGTTAAATGTTTTCAAGTTATTTCTGAGGTTTTTAGGGAAGTTCAAGTTGTTTTAACAGATTGTGCTGGATTTAGTAGTAANACCCCNCCAACTTTTTCTCCTCCAGTAGGAACACAAACGTGGTATTCATACATTAACTCTGCTGGGCTNCCCTCATATTATACNACAGTNATGGCTGGAGAGNTCGTGGAGTTCGATGTGACAGCTAATGATATTGATATGCAAAATTTAGGNTTAGAAATTGAGGGAGCACAAATTGATCTCGCACTTGCATTAAGTAACCCAGCTAATTTTAATATATTATCATCNAANNCAGGTGATATTACAGGAAGATTTTCATGGCAATCAAATTGTGATCACNTGAGAGAGGACAGTTGTGCTGGATTTCCGAACCAAGANTTTAATTTTAATTTAAAGGCATTTGATGATTTTTGTCCTGCTAATGGAACAACTATTGCAAACTTGACTATTAATCTTATACCACCNACNCCNGATTTTAGATGCACAGAAGTGGATTCNATTGGTAATGTTGATTTACACTGGTACTATCCAACGAGTCTTATTAATGCTGATATTTCNTATGATATTTTTTATTCTAANAATTTAAATGGTTCATANACCAAGATTGGNACAGTTGATTTTCCTGATAGNACTTTNAATCATCAAGGATCNGATGCTCATTTATCATCGAGCTATTATTATTTAGTAGCTAAAGGAGTATGTATTAATTCATTAGTTAATGATGTTGATTCAATTTCAGATACTTTNAGAACGATNTACTTAGATGNAAAAGCAATCAATTCTGTTCCAATTGTTGCTAGTTTAGATTGGAATCATATGAGAGAAAATTTTGATATTGCTACGCAAGCATTATATCAGTANAATGTNTTTTCAACTGATACATTATATTCCTTATTNTACAAATATGATGATATTACAGGATANAATCTATTTTCTAAATACTCAGATACTTTAACTCAAAAAAGATCAGATTTTTGTAGCTATGATCCTGAGTTTTACATACAAATTNCTGATTCTAGAGGATGTAAATCTAAATCAAATCAAGTAAGTGTACATTTAGGTGATGATGAAGATCCTGATAATCCTGTGATAACNGATGTTTCTGTTAATTCTAATGGCCAATCAGTAATATCTTGGCAACCTACATTAGGNGCTGAAAAATATGCTATTTATNTNTATAGTAGTATTGATGGNTGGTTATCTATTGATACAGTTGAAAATAGCTTTTCTTANACTTATCTAAATTCAAATGCTATTGAACAATCTGAGTTGTTTAGTATTAGAGCTTTGGACAGTTGTGATAATGAGTCACTAGCAAGCTATGATTTTAATGGTGAGCANAANTCAATATTTCTTCAAATGGACTTAGCTGAATGTTCNTATTCAGCTCAGTTNAANTGGAATGAATATATAAANTGGCAAAATGGTATAAGNCATTATGTGGTAGANGTTCAAGAAACTGATATTTCTGGTAANTTGTTCAATACTGAATATAGAGTATCTAATAATAGTTTTAATTTACTNAATATAACTGATAGTCATGAATACATTATAAGTATAAATGCTTANAATTTTGATTCNACTTACGTTGCAGTTTCAAATGTTATNACTTTTGTTCCTAATTTACCAAAAAAACCAAACTTTAATTATATAGANTATGTGAGTATTAATCATGTTAATGGATCTGTTGATTTAAGTTGCTTGATAGATAATCAAGCAGTAATTTCTCGATATGATATTATGAGATCGATNNCNGNTGAAAATAATTANACNAANATTGCACANATTCCATTTATNGCAAATGCTNCTTCAATTTNATNTAATGANTTAGAAGCNGCAACATCNGNTAATTCNTATCNNTATTTAGTTTATCCAATNGANACNTGNGGNGAAAGAATATATGTTCCTTCNCATAANAGTATATCATTTNTTAATGANACATCTTTTGCTCAAACAATTTTAGTTGAAACAAGANCTAATATTGATTATTCTAACGGAGTTGGTAATATACCATATACAAATGGAGAATCTGTTGATAACCAGTATACAAATACAATTTTGTTTAATGAATATGATAAATGGTTGGGTGATGTTGCTTCATATAAATTATTTAGATCTCTAGATGGTGGATATACATTTAGTCCTATTCCACTGTATGAGTGGGATAGATTATCCAACCCTTTTGAACCACTAGAATATATAGATGTAGTTACAAAATTTGGTAAAGATAATGGTAGGATGTGTTATTATGTACAAGCTATTGAAGGAAATAATAATCCTTATGGATCTTCAACTGGAGGTAGTTTTTCAAATATTTCNTGTGTTACTCAAACTCCNCTAACGTTTATCCCAANTGTTTTTACNCCTAANGGTGATGAACATAATGAAATTTTTCAGCCAGTTTCTTTTTTTGTTGATGAACTTGGTTATTCTTTTAGTATTTANAANAGGCAAGGTACATTGTTATTTACAACTAATAGTCCGAGTAAAGGTTGGGATGGTACTTTNAAAGGAAAAATNGTTCCNAATGGAGAATANGTCTATCATTTACAATATATTAATGGTTTAGGNGAGTATACNGAACAAATTAATACAATTACCCTAATAAGATAGTATATTTTATACTNTNNTATNTATTGTTAATTTNTTAAAATTAGTATTTTTGCAAAATTTNATATGTTATGGATAATAAAAAAATAGTAAAAGAAGGTTTAACTTATGATGATGTATTGGTAATTCCAGCATNTTCGGAAGTTTTGCCNAGAGATGTTAANACNTCAACATNTTTTTCAAAAAATATTAAATTAAATATTCCAATTGTATCTGCTGCTATGGATACAGTTACTGNATCTAAAATGGCNATAGCAATTGCTCAAGAAGGCGGTATAGGAGTTTTACATAAAAATATGTCTATTGAAAGACAANCACTTGANGTAAGAAAGGTTAAAAGGTCTGAAAGTGGAATGATTTTAGATCCAATAACACTAANAGTAGATGCAANTGTTGCTGATGCTTTTAAATTAATGAAAGAAAACAAGATTGGTGGAATTCCTATTGTAGATNAANAAAATAAACTTGTTGGAATAGTTACTAATCGAGATNTNCGTTTTCAAAAAGATATGTCACTTCCAATTAAAGATATNATGACTGTTAGTNATTTAATAACAACTGAGATTAGTGATTTAGATAATGCNGAAAAAATNCTAAAAGATAATAAAATTGAAAAATTACCTATNATTGATAGTAGNAAGNAACTTGTAGGTTTAATAACTTTTAAAGATATTTTAAAAAATAGAATGAGACCTAATGCATGNAAAGATAGTTNTGGTAGATTAAGAGTTGCTGCTGCTGTAGGAATTACTAATGATACATTAGAAAGAGTTGAGGCNTTATCAANTTCATCAGTTGANGCAATAGTTATTGATACTGCTCATGGTGATACAAAAGGGGTTATNGATATACTCAAAAAAATTAAATCAAAATATAAAAATATAGACATAGTAGTTGGAAATNTTGCTACAGCTAAAGCAGCNGAAAGATTAGTAAAATCTGGAGCTGACGCTATAAAAGTTGGTATTGGTCCAGGATCAATTTGNACCACTAGAATAATTGCAGGAATAGGCGTNCCTCAACTAACTGCTGTAATGGATGTCTATGAAGTAACTAAGAAATACAATATTCCTTTAATTGCAGATGGAGGTATTAGATATTCTGGTGATGTNATGAAAGCTNTTGTNGGAGGNGCCAGTANTGTAATGTTAGGNTCAATTATTGCAGGTGTTGAAGANGCNCCTGGTGAAACAATTATTTTTCAAGGNAGAAAATTTAAATCTTACAGAGGTATGGGTTCAATNGATGCTATGCAAGATGGGTCAAAAGATAGATATTTCCAAGATAATGAAANTGATGAAAAAAAATTAGTTCCNGAGGGAATNGTAGGAAGAGTNGCATACAAAGGNAAATTATCTGAAGTCATGCATCAAATGATAGGAGGTTTAAAGGCTGGAATGGGNTATACAGGATCAAAAAATATTAATGATTTATACAAAGCTGAATTTATAAAAATTACAAGAGCTGGTGTTGCTGAAAGTCATCCGCANGATGTTACAATCACACGNGAAGCACCNAATTATAGTAGAAAATAAAATAATTATGAAAAAAATANTACTGTTCATTTTTTTATTATCAAATATNAATATGTTGTTTTCACAAAATATTTTACAAATTGGTAATAAGAANATTTCTCTAGTAGAATTTGAAAATATATTCTATAAAAACAACTATAATGATACAATAGACAAACAGTATTTAGATGANTATATNGAATTATTNATCAACTTTAAATTAAANGTTTTAGAAGCTGAATCATTGTACATGGATACGATATCAACATTTATAAAGGAACTTGATGGCTATAAAGANCAACTTGCAAAACCTTATTTAAGAAATAAAGAGTTTGATGATTTGATGNTTAAAGAGGCTTATGANAGAATGTTATTNGATGTNAAAGCAAGTCATATATTAATTAAAGTTAATGAANAATCAAAAGATTCAGANAATGAAGCCTTTAAAAAAGNTANATCAATTAGAAATGAAATAATTAATAAAAAAATTTCNTTTTCNGATGCNGCAAAAAAATATTCNGAAGATCCNTCNGNNCAAAATAATGNNGGTGATNTAGGTTTTTTTACCGCTTTTATGATGGTTTATGATTTTGAGTCTGCAGTATATGAACTTGANATAAATGAAATATCTANGCCAATTAANACAAANTATGGNTATCATNTAATCAAATTATTTGANAAAAGAANAGCNCTNGGNGAAATACAAGTTGCTCATATTATGTTTAAAAAGAANAAAAATACTAGCGATAATTCTAATGCTAAGGAAAAGATTAACGAAATATACACTAAACTTAAAAATGGTGAAGATTTTGCTGAATTAGCAGAGAGATTTTCTGAAGATCGATCCACTGCAGTTAAAGGAGGTAGGCTTCCTCCATTTGGAGTAGGTAAAATGGTGCCAGAGTTTGAAGAAATTGCTTTTTCACTAAATAAACCTGCAGAATATTCTAAACCATTTGAAACTGATTTTGGTTGGCACATAATTTCATTAATTAATAAAAATGACATTCCACCTTTCAATGATGTTACAAAAGAAATAATGAATAAAATTTCAAGGGATAGTAGGGGTGAACTTAGTAAAATATCATTGTATGAAAAGTTAAAAGACAACTATAAAGTTAAAAATAATGTCAATAATTTTAAAAAGCTCAGAAAGCTTGCGTACAAAAATGTAAAATTATCTAATTGGGATGGAATTAATGATATTGATAGTGAAGTGTTATTTTATATTGACTCGCTGGAAATTTTAGTTAGTGATTTTGTAACATATGTTTTATTAAATCAAAAAAATGAAACTGATTTTGATATACTTTACCAAGATTTTGTTAATGTGAAATTGCTATCACATGAAAAAAACATGCTTTCTTTCAAATATCCTGAATATAAGGCATTATTAAATGAATATAGAGAAGGTATTCTTTTATTTGATATAACTAACCAAAATGTATGGAACAAGGCTGTAAATGATACTGTTGGATTGAATCAGTACTTTACTGATAATCAACAAAATTATATGTGGAGTGATAGAGTAGAAGCATCAATATATACTTGTTCCAATAAAACAATTGCTTCTAGAGTAAAGTTTCAATTATTTTTTTCACAATCAAATGATAATATATTAAAAAGTATTAATAAAGCGGGTCCTTTAAACTTACAAATACAATCAGATATTTTTGAAGAAAATGATAATGTTTATATTCAAAAATCTGAAAAAAAATTAGGTTTAAATTCGGATATTCTGCTAGATGATGGTTCTGTAGTTTTGGTTTATGTAAAAAATAAAATTCCAGCATCAAATAAAGATTTATCAGATGTGAGAGGTAAGGTTATTTCTGATTATCAATCATACTTAGAGGACCAATGGATAGGTAAATTAAGAAAAAAATATTCTATTAAAATTAATAAGGAAGTTTTGTACTCACTAGTCAAATATTAATTTATTGATAAGGTTGATATGAGTAAAATTTATTTTTTTTTATTTTTTTGTTTAATTTTAAGTTCATGTAAAAATAATTTTAATGATGATATTGTAGCAACTGCTTACGGAGAAAATTTATTTTTAGCTGATATTGTTAAAGAAATTCCATTAAATACAGTTGATAGCTCATTTTTTATTAAAAACTTCATTGATGATTGGGTCAGTAAAAGAATATTACTTCATCATGCCAAGATTAATTTAAAAATTGATCAAGATGAATACGATAAAAAAGTTAATGATTATAAAAACTCATTAATTATTTACAATTACGAGCAACAACTAGTAGATCAAAATCTTGACACTACAATTAAATTTGATCAAATTCAAGATTATTATATTAATAATATTGAAAATTTTGTTTTGAGTCAAAACATTTTTAAAGGTAGATTTGTCATAGTAAATAAAGAAGCACCTAAAATTGATTTGCTAAAAAAAATATATGATTCGGTAAATGATAAAGATAAAATAATATTAGATGATTATTGTAAGCAATTTGCAATCAACTATTCACTTTCTGATACAGTTTGGCAATATTTTTCATCATTATCAAATATTTTTTCAAGTACTGAATTTAGTTTAAGAAATTATAAGCTTAAAAATAAAACGAATATCATTCAAACTGAAGATAATTTATNTTTNATTTTNATTAANGATTTTAAATCNNAAGGTGATNTTTCNCCACTNTCNNTAGAAANAGNAAAAATTAGAAATGTTTTNNTNAATAAAAAAAAAATAAATTATTTNGAAAAATTATCTCNTGATTTTTANAATAATAGTTTAGCTTTGGATAAGATTAAAATTTATTATAAATGATAAGAATTATTTTGTTATNCTGTTTATNTTCNATTAGTCTTGAAGTAACTTCTCAAACAATTGATAAAGTTGTTGCTGTTNTTGGTGANGAAATAGTTTTNTATTCAGATATTGAATCTCAAATTATTCAATATGCAGGTCAAGGTAATTATTCTTCTGANATGAGATGTGTTGTNATTGAAGACCTTNTNAAACAAAGTATTTTAATTCATTATGCTAAGNTAGATAGTATAGANGTTNNNAAAGATGAAATTGATAGTGAAGTTGAAAAAAGATATAAATATTTTGAAGATCAATTAGGNTCACANCTTAAAGTTGAGTTATACTTTGATAAATCAATAATAGAAATTAAGTCTGANCTNTTTAATGTGATTGAAAATCAAATGTTTGTTCAAANGATGCAAANTAANATAGTATCAGATATAAAACTAACACCTGCTGAAGTACAAAAAATNTTTGATCAATTGAATTCTGATGATATTCCNATTATTCCTNAACAANTAGAAATNTCGCAAATTGTANTTACNCCTGAAATTACTGAAGAGCAAANTCAAAGTATAAAAGATAAACTNAANTCATANAGAGAAAGAGTTTACGAAGGTGAAGATTTTAAAACTTTAGCAATTTTATATTCNGATGATATTACATCAGCTAAAAACGGTGGNGAATTAGGCTATGTTAATAGGGGAGATCTTGTTCCAGAATTTGANAGNGCTGCNTTCAAGTTAAAAAANGGAGAGGTTTCTGAAATTGTTGTTACTAAATTTGGNATGCATATTATTCAATTGATTGACAGAAAAGGTGAACAAATTAATGTTAGACATATATTAATTAAGCCAAAACCAAATTCNTATTCTAANCAACAAGCAAATGAAAAAATTAATGAAATATTTAATAAAATTAATTTGAATGAAATTACTTTTGANGAAGCTGTACAGCAATNTTCAGATCATCCAAGNAAAAATAATAAAGGTTTAGTNACTAANCCAACNAATATGTCAACANTATTAGTGTTAAATGATTTACCTCCATTTTTAAAATCAAAATTGAGTACAGTAAAAAAAGATGAGATTTTGAACGTNGGATATATTGATGTTATGGAAAATGATTTTGCATATAGAATTTTCAAGATTAATAATAAANTTGANGAACATAGNGCCACATTTGAGAATGATTTCACAACAATTAATAATATTGCAACAACTTTTAAAAGAGAACAAATTATTGAAAATTGGATAAGAAACTACATAAAAAAAACNTTTATCAAAATAGATGATGATATTATAAATTGTAATTTTAAAAATTATTGGTTAAAAAAATGACGCAAAAAGANAGTNTAAATAATGTAAAAATTATTGATGATTTTGTTATAAAATATAATGAATTTAANTCAGAGATTAGTAAAGTNATAGTTGGTCANAATGATGTTGTTGATCAAGTCCTTTTATCAATATTTTGTAACGGACATTGNTTGCTTGTTGGTGTGCCAGGTTTAGCTAAAACACTTTTAGTTAANACTATTTCAAGCTTACTTGGACTATCTTTTAATAGAATTCAATTTACNCCTGACTTAATGCCATCAGACTTNATTGGATCTGAAATTNTNGATAATGAAAGAAATTTTAAATTTATNAAGGGACCATTATTTGCNAATATAATATTAGCNGATGAGATTAATAGAACTCCACCAAAAACNCAAGCAGCCTTATTAGANTCTATGCAGGAAAGATCAATNACNAACTCTGGTAANACTTATAACTTAGAGAAGCCTTTTTTTGTTTTAGCTACNCAAAATCCAATTGAACAAGAAGGTACTTATCCTTTNCCAGAAGCTCANTTAGATAGATTTATTTTCAATATATTGCTNAAATACCCATCNTATGAGGAAGAATTAGAAATAGTAAAAAAAACAACNNTAGCAAATAATATAAAANTAAATCCAATTTTGACNGGANAAGAAATAATTAANTTTCAAAATGTACTTTCTCAACTNCCAGTTACAAATAATGTACTTGAATATGCTGTTACATTGGTTGCAAAAACTCGACCTGATTCTGAAAAGTCAGTACAGTTAATCAAAGATTATGTTGAATGGGGTGCTGGNCCAAGAGCATCTCAATTTATGATTATTGCTGCTAAATGTCACGCNGCTATAAATNGAAAATATGCTCCNGATATTGAAGATGTTAAAGCTGTTGCGTTACCTATTTTAAGACATAGNATTGTNAAAAACTATAAAGCTGAAGCGGAAGGTATGAGTATTGATGATATTATTAATTCGATACTTTAAATGATATTGCCAATTGTTTCATATGGGTCACCAGTTTTAAGACGTAAATGTGAAGCGATNTCATCTAANTATAAAAATCTTNATTNACTATTAGCTGATATGTGGGAAACTATGTATAATGCNTCTGGTGTTGGTNTNGCAGCTCCTCANATTAANAAATCAATTAGNCTATTTATTGTTGATTCATCTCCTTTTTATGATGATGNTAAAAAAGATTCANTAAANAAAGTGTTTATNAACCCNNAAATACTNNNNGANGATGGNNAAGAATGGNTNTTCAATGAGGGATGTTTATCAATTCCTGGAGTTCGTGAAGATGTNNTAAGAAAAAGTANTATTACTATTAAATATCAAAATGAAAATTTTGTTACTATNACTGAAAANTTTGATGGNGTAAATGCTAGAGTAATTCAACATGAATATGATCATATTAATGGAATNTTNTTTACTGATAAAGTTTCNANTTTAAAAAAGAGAATGATTAAAGGAAAGNTAAATGATGTAACNAAAGGAATNANANCAACAGANTATAGAATAAAGCACTTTAAATAACTATTTNANNCTNACNTTTAATACTTTTTCATCAAATATATAGCCTTCTAAAATATCNCCAGNATTNACTTTTCCAACTCCTGCTGGNGTNCCNGTAAAAATTAAATCNCCAATTTTTAAAGTNCAAAATTTTGAGACATATGATATTATGTTATNATAGTTGAAAATCATATCACAACTATTTCCTTTTTGAACTATNAAATTATTTTTTTTAAGAGAAAAGTTTAAGTTAAAAATATCAATTTTTGATTTATTGATAAATTTAGAACTTATTTTTGCNGAACCGTCAAAGCTTTTTGCTTTTTCCCATGGTAATCCATTTTTTTTACATTCATTTTGTATATCTCTNGCNGTGAAATCTATACCTAGACCAATTTCATTAAAATATCTATGNGCAAATTTTTCTTCAATATGNTTTCCCAATTTATTNATTCGNATAACAATTTCTANTTCATNTTCAATATGNTTAGAAAAATCAGGGATAAAAAATGGGTGATTTTTNGGTTGAATNGCTGTTTGAGGTTTNAGAAAAAACAANGGCTCTTTTGGNACCTTATTGTTAAGTTCAATTGTATGANCTAAATAGTTTCTTCCAATACAAATGATTTTCATNTTACTCTTTAAANTTTTCTATTAATTTCATNTTTTTNATAAAATTATCAATAATTATTTTAGTAAAAACAGGAAATTCNGCATTCTTAATCCATGAAAAATATCCAGGATTTTTTTTCCAAATATTTTCTAAGCTGATATTTTTATATTTNCCAAAACTAAAAACTTCNANTCCTTTTTTATTNTATCTTATAAAACCNGCTAAATCAACAAAATTTAAATCNTTATTTGAGAATTTNGAGAGANTATCTACATTGTTNGAAAGCNCGTCGTATTTCTTNATTTGTTCTAATAATATTTCATAAGTTGCAATTGTGTCAGNTTTNGCNCTATGAGCATTTTCAAGAANTTTATTACAGTAAAATTTATAAGCNGCTTCTANTGTTCTTTTTTCTANTTTATGAAATATATTTTGNACATCAATTANGTNACAATTTTTAAAATTAAATTCTATATTAGATCTTAGAAGTTCTTCNGCNAGTAAAGGNATATCAAATTTTATTAAATTATATCCAGCTAAATCACAATNTTTAATGAAATTTATAATTTCTTCNGCAATTTCTTTAAACAATGGTTTATTGTTGACTTTTTCATTTGTAATTCCATGTATATTAATGCTTTCCTCAGAAATAGGTATNTGTGGATTAATAAGCCAATTTTTGATNTCTCTANTGTTATCAATATTAANCTTTAGTAAACAAATTTCAATAATTCTATCATTTGTAATACTTAACCCAGTAGTTTCTAAATCAAAAAAAACTAATGGTTTTTTAAGTCTTAGTTGCATGATTTTTTAAACTATTGTTTCTGTATTAAATTCTTCTAAGTAATCTGCAACTTTTCTTACAAATTGACCTCCAAGTGCACCATCTACAACTCTATGATCATATGATAATGATAAAAACATCATGTGTCTAATTGCAATGACATCCCCATACTCAGACTCAATTACAACTGGTTTTTTCTTTATGACACCACATGCCATTATTGCGACTTGAGGCTGGTTGATAATAGGTGTTCCCATTAAATTTCCAAAGCTACCAACATTTGTCATAGTTATAGTTCCGCCTTGAATGTCATCCGGACTTAGATTACCGCCTCTTGCTTTTGTAGCTAGATTATTTACAGCTTTAGTAATACCGACTAAGTTCTTATGTTGACATTCTTTTATAACAGGCACAATTAAGTTGCCATCAGGAAGTGCTGTAGCCATCCCAATGTTAACATTTTTGTGTATGTGGATGTTTGTTCCATCAACCGAAACATTAATCATTGGAAAGTCCTTAACAGCTTTTGCCATGGCTTCAATTATTATTGGAGTGTAAGTAATGTTTTGACCCTCTCTTTTCTTAAAATCTTCTTTGATAGATTCTCTCCACTTAACAATATTTGTCATATCTGCTTCAACGAAAGAGGTAATATGAGCAGAAGTAGCTTTGGACATTGTCATATGGGCAGATATTAATTTTCTCATTCTATCCATTTCAACAATTTCTACTTCACCAGTGTTATGAATTGGTGTAGTTGAGGGTTTATCCTTAATCTCTTTTACTGTTTGTGTTTTGTTATCTTGTAGTACTGATTTAGAATTAGAAATTTCAGAAGTATCACTACTTCTATTTTCTAAATAGACAATCATATCTTGCTTTGTTACTCTATTATTTTTTCCGCTTCCACTGATTTTATCCAATTCGTCTTGACTAATTCCTTCTTGGGTAGCCATGTTTCTAACAAGTGGAGAATAAAATCGATCCTTTGTACTATATATATTTTTATTTTCTGAACTTACAACATTATTTATTGTTTCTTTTAATTCTTTTTCAATTTGAACTTCTGGCTTTTCATCTGTAATTATATCTTGTACTATGTTTTCAACTTGAATGTCACTTTCATCAATACTATCTGTTTCAATAATTGCGAATGCATCTCCAACTTGAACAACATCATCTACCTTGAAAAGTTGTTCGACAAGTTTCCCCTCATGAGTAGATGGAACTTCGGAGTCTACCTTATCTGTTGCGATTTCAACAATTGTTTCATCTAATTCAACCATTTCACCAATCTCTTTTGTCCATGAAATAATTGTAGCTTCTGAAACACTTTCACCCATTTTAGGCATAATTAACTCAATTCTGGCCATATATTAAATTTTAATTTGCGCAAAATTAAATAAAAGAAAGTAAATAGTGATTATTTTGTTAAGGAGTTTTCATAGGGTAATCTACTTGATAGAGCTGTTGCTAATGTTATTTTGTCTGTATATTCAAGTTCATCTCCAATTGAAATACCTCTAGCTATTGAAGATATTTTAATATTTTTTTTGCTTAACTTTTTAAATAAGTAAAAATTAGTTGTATCTCCCTCCATTGTAGTGCTTAAAGCAAAAATTACCTCTTTAATATTATTTGTATTTACTTTATTAATCAAATCATCAATCTTAAGATCATCAGGGCCTATACCATCCATTGGAGAAATTAGCCCACCTAATACGTGATATACACCTTTATATTGCATTGTACTTTCTATCGCTAGCATAACCCTAATATCCTCGACCACACAAATTTGAGTATGATCTCTTCTTTGATCAAGACATATGTTACATAATTCAGTTTCAGATATAGCATGACACTCATTGCAGTATTTAATATTATTAACTAGATCAATGAATGATTTGCCAAAGTTCTCAACAGTATTTTTATCTTTTTTTAATAGATTCAGTACAAGTCTTAATGCGGTTCTTTTTCCAATACCGGGTAAACTAGATAGACTTTCAACTGCTTTCTCTAATAATCTTGATTTAAAATCCATAAATACAAATTTAGTTATATTGTGATTGTTTTATTGTATTTATTTAGATAATTATTTTCATTTTTGTAAAAAAAAATATGAATCCAGCTACTATTTTAATTTGCATCTGTTCTTATTTTCTTATTTTATTTATCATATCATTTATTACAGGCAAGAATGATAGTAATAGTACTTTCTTTTTGGGAAACAGAAACTCACCGTGGTTTGTAATCGCGTACGGTATGATTGGTACAACTTTGTCTGGAATAACATTTATATCGGTTCCTGGATGGGTTGCATCAAGCCAATTTTCTTACATGCAAATGGTTTTTGGTTTTTTTGTTGGTTACCTCATCATATCAAGAATTTTACTTCCATTATACTATAAACTAGAAATAACTTCTATTTATACTTATTTGAATCAAAGATTTGGATTAAGATCTTATAAAACTGGTTCATCTTTTTTTTTACTTTCAAGAACTATTGGAGCATCATTTAGACTTTATTTAATTGCATCAGTTTTGCAATTTGCAATTTTTGATGCGTGGAATATTCCATTTGCATTTACAGTATTTGTTACTATTGCATTAATTTGGACATACACATATCGAAGTGGTATAAAAACAATAATTTGGACAGATGCTCTACAAACTACCTTTATGCTTTCGACTGTGTTTATAATTGCTTTTATTCTTATGAGAAATTTAGATTTAGATGCCATATCTCTGTTTCAAGTTTTAAAAGACTCAGATTACTCAAAAGTTTTCTTTTTAGATGATTGGACAGATAAAAAATATTTTTTAAAACAGTTTTTATCTGGTGTTTTTATGGCTATTGTAATGACAGGTTTAGATCAAGATCAAATGCAAAAGAATTTAAGTTGTAGAAACTTAAAAGATGCACAAAAAAATATGTTTACTTTTAGTGGTATATTAATTTTTGTGGATTTATTGTTTTTGTCATTGGGTGCTCTGCTATACATTTACTCGAATAAATTTGGCATTTCTATACCTCAAAATCCTGATATGTTATTTCCAAACATAGCTATCAATGGTGGTTTACCTTCATTTGTTGGAATATTATTTATAATTGGAATAATTGCAGCAGCATATTCTAGTGCTGATTCTGCGCTTACATCACTAACAACTTCATTCTGTGTTGATATAATAGAATTTGAACAACAAGAAGCTGATAAGCAAATTAAGACAA
>NZWA01000063.1 GCA_002697505.1 Flavobacteriales bacterium
ACTGTTTTAATTCAAAAAAATAATTAAGCTACTGTTTTGCCAAATATGCAGCGACGCTATCATGAGATTCTTCAATAGCTTCATCACCTTTTTCCCAATTTGCAGGGCAAACTTCTCCATTTTCTTCGTGGTGATGTAATGCGTCAACCATTCTTAAAGCCTCATCTACATTTCTGCCAAGAGGTAAATGATTTACAAGTTGATGTTGTACTATTCCGTTTTTATCAATTATAAATAGTGCTCGAAATGCAATCATGGGTCCCGTTGCAAACATATTTTCATTTTCATCAACTTCATAATCACCAAATAAAACATCATAGTTCATGCTAATGGTCTTATCAATATCTGCAATAATAGGATAAGTAATTCCTTTGATTCCTCCGTTATCTTTGTCAACCTGTAACCAACCCCAATGAGATTCTTCGCTGTCAGTTGAACATGCAATTAACTCTACATTTCTATCTTTAAAATCTTTTAGTTTTTCTTGAAATGCAAAAAGTTCAGTTGGACAAACAAAAGTAAAATCTTTTGGGTAGAAAAATAGAACAACTGTCTTTTTACCAATAAATTGTTCAAGACTAAAATTTTCAACGATTTTTTCTCCATCAATTATTGCTTTTGAAGAGAATAGTGGGGCTTTTTTTCCGACAAGTACAGACATAATTTTATTTTTTTAATTTATGCAAAAATAAGAGATAAAATGATTATTAACAAGCTGAGATTAAAGAATTGTTTAAAATTATTTTTTACAAACCAATATTAATCTTTCAGATTTCAAAGCATTAAATGATTCAAGATGATAGTTACCAAAAATATCTATAATCTGTAATCCAGCTTTTTTGATATAATCTGAAAAATTATCTAAAGTTATAATGCTAACCTCTTCTTTAAAAAAGAATTTTTCTTCCCCATCTGTAATGTTTATTGATTTTAAGATTTTATTATTTTTTATTGTTCTTGTGATATTAAACTCTATGTCGTCAATAATTTTTAGTTCAGATTGTATTAAATTCATTAAAACTTTTTTTACGTTCATAAAATCTATAACAACAAGCCCCTCAGTCTTAACATTGTTTGCTATTGAAAGTAATGCTTTTTCATTATCAGAATCTTTATCAAAATAACCAAAAGATGTAAATAAATTTACTGCCAAATCATATTCGTTTTGTTTAAATAATTTACGCATATCATGTACAAAAAACTGTAGATTTTTTTTAGAATATTCAGAAGCTATTTCTATATTTTTTTTTGAAAGATCAATTCCTGTCACATCATATCCAAGAAGATTTAAATAGATAGAATGTCTTCCATTTCCGCATGCAATATCAATGATTTTAGTATTTTTTTTAAGTTTAAGGTGCGAAGCTAAATTGCTGATAAATAATTTAGCCTCTTCATAATCTCTATTCGCATATAAAATGTGATAGTATTTAGTATTAAACCATTTTTCATACCAATTCATAAACTAAGTCTTTGTCTAACTATCTCATACAATATCACACCACAAGCAACAGAAACATTTAACGATTCAATATTTCCTAGTATAGGTATTTTAACTTTCTCATCACTAAACTTTAAGAATTCATTAGATATACCATTTTCTTCTGATCCTAATATAATAGCTGTAGGGATTTGGTAATTCACACTATAGATTTTATTATTTGTTTTTTCTGTACATGAAACAATTTGAATTCCACTATCTTTCAACATTTGAAGAGTCATTTTAAGATTCCAAGTTCTGCAAATTTTTATATTGTTAAGTGCTCCAGATGAGGTTTTCATAGCATCTGAGTTTATAGCTGCAGAATTTTGTTCTGGAACTATAATACAATCTACATTTGCACATTCTGCTGTTCTAGCTATAGCTCCAAAATTTCTAACATCTGTTATTCTATCTAGTATTAAAATAAGTGGAGATTTTCCTTCTTCATAAAGATTAGGTATTACATCTTCAATATTATAAAAATCAATTGGTGATATAAAAGCAAAAACACCTTGATGATTTTTTTTGGTCAACCTATTCATTTTTTCTACAGGCACATGCTTATAGTTAATTCTATTCTCTCTTACTAATTTCCATAGTATTGCGAAAGATTCATTGTGTAACCCTTTTTGGATAAAAAGCTTATCAATTGTTTTTCCGCTTTTAATTACTTCAATGATTGGTCTTATTCCAAAAATAGCTTCTTTATTTTTCATTATTTTTAAATTCGATATTTGCTTCAATATCTGGTATTTCTCTTAATTCAATTTCTTTTTTTATTTTTTCTGATTGATTTTTTAGATCTTTTGTTAGTATTTGTTTTTTTCTTTTTTCCATAGGAGGATTCAATTTTTCTGCATTTTCAAATTGAATCACACTTTCTAATATTTCTCTAGGTAGTAAAGAGCCTGTTTTACTTAGAGTATCTAAAAATTCATTAGCAAAAAATTGATCGATTTGAATTCTCCTTTTTGTTGTGTGTGCAAATTTTCCGATTATTCTACAAATATTATCTCTTTCTTCAGGACTAAGTTTATCAGCAAATTCGTATTCCTCAATTTTTTTTAAACTAAGAATTATTGGCTCAAGTGAATCCTTTGTGATAATATTAACATTGTAATCTCCAACATTATATGTATATTGATTAATTACCGATAATGTGTTTGAGGGAATAACTAAAAATAGATCCTTTTTGACATTTTCATGTTTGGCATACTTTTTAAGATTCTCAGTTTGATCTTTTATATACTTTGGGAAATTACTCAAGTCATTATTTGCTGGACTTTTGGCATCAAAAATTATCAATTGATCCATTATTTCAATGCAATTATCAGGTTTGTTTCTTGCGTGTGGAAAATCTTCTTGCCCAATGTATTTGATTATATGATTATTGCAAATCAGCTGAATATATCTTTGAACATCTTTTTCATGTTCTGCCCAACTTTTTTTCATTTTTTCTTGCAGTTCTTTTTCTTTTTCTACTCTTTCATCATTTACGCGAGCTATCTCTGTTTGCAAATTTTGTTGTAAAGTATTTGTCGACGCAATAGATTTTCTTAAAGTTTCATTTCTACTTTCTTCATTGTTAAGTAATTTATTTACTTCATTTTTTAAATTATTTTTCTCTTGTTCTGTAATTTTAAGTTTTTCATAGACTTGTATTTTTTCAGTTTTTGTTTGTTCAAAAGAAATCATTTTAGCATCTAATATTTTGATATCTTCTTCCAAATTTTTTATTTTTTCTTCTTTTTTAATTATTTCACTTTTTAGTATTTCAAGATTTTCTTTATCATGATTTTCGTGTTTATTTTTAGATGTTTTAAAATTAATTACTGAAATAATTATTAATATTATTAGTAAAATTAGAATGATATATTCCATTGTTTTTTTATTTATAAAATGAGCACCAATGTACCAACTTCTACTTTCTTGTACAAATCTATGACATCTTTATTTTTCATTCTAATACATCCATGAGAAGATGGTATACCAAGTCTTCCCTCTTCTGAAGTTCCATGAATATAAATATATCTTTTAAAAGAATCAATGTTTTCACCTTTATTTACACCTTTCTCTAGCCCTGACAACCACAGTATTCTAGTTGTAATATCATCAGTATCACTGATAGTTTTGTCGCTAAATATTTTAGCAATTTCACCAGTAAATTTTCTACCTATCATCTTACCGTTAATTGGTGTATTATCACCAATTTTATTTTTAATAAAATGTAATCCTTTGGGAGTTTTATTACTTCCACTTTGATTACCAACGCCATATTTGGAGCTAGAAATTACATATGTCGATATGATTTTTTGTTTTTTAAAATGATACATTTTTTGATTATCAATTGAAACAAACAAAATTTCATCAAAATCAGTTTCAAGTTTATCAAGATATGACTTTACTTGACTATTTATTAGTAGAGTTGGATTATTTAAGAGAGATAAAAGTATTACAATTAAAGAAAATTTCATAGTTGCCAATTAATAGTTTTTTTTCTCTGACTAATTAAGATAGTATTAGATTTTGAAAAATGTCTGCATCCAAAAAAGCTCCTGTAAGCAGATAGAGGTGAGGGGTGTGATGCGATTAAAGTATGATGTTTACTTTCATCAATTAGTTTAAGCTTATTTTTTGCATGATTACCCCAAATTATAAAAATAATACCCTTTTTATTTTTTGAAATATAAGAAATTACATTGTCTGTGAATTTCTGCCAGCCAATGTGCTGATGAGAATTAGGTTTATTATACTCTACAGTTAGTATTGAATTAATTAAAAGAACACCTTGTTTAGCCCAGTTTTCTAAATTTCCATGTCTTGGAAATTCAATTTTTAAATCGTTTACTAGTTCTTTATATATATTAACAAGTGTTGGAGGTAATTTTTTTGATTTAGTAGAAAATGCTAGCCCATGAGCTTGATTTATATTGTGATATGGATCTTGACCAATAATTACTATTTTAAGTTTGTGATAATTACATAATTTAAAGGCACTAAAAACATCTTCAATTTTTGGAAAAATTATTTTTTTTTTCACGACTTTTTTTTAGATAATCTGAAAGTTTATAGAAATATTGTTGATTTACTTCTTTCTCTAGTGCTGCATTCCATCCGTTATTAATAGAATATATTTCCTTGTTCATATATTTAGCAAATATATGAACAGTTCTTATAATTATTTAATAATGTAATTATTAATATGTATTTTTGTAAAAAAAAATATGAAATTGTTTAAGTCAATACTACTAATTTTTTGTTTTTCCCTTTTTTTATCATCATGTGGAATATATAAAGAGCCGTGTGAAGGTGTAACCTCGTCAATTAATTCAAAATAGTTTTTGATGCAAGTGATAGAAAAACAAAGAAAGCCATCTTGGTTGAGAGTTAAGCTTCCTACTGGTGAAGCTTATAAAAAGGTCAGATCTTTAACTAAAGAAAATAAATTACATACTATTTGTGAAAGTGGTAATTGCCCAAACATGGGGGAATGTTGGGGAGCGGGAACTGCTACTTTCATGATTTTAGGTAATATTTGTACAAGATCTTGTGGTTTTTGTAATGTTAAAACTGGAAGACCTTTAGAAGTTGATACTTTTGAACCCCTTAAGATAGCCAATTCAATCAAAATAATGAAGGTCAAGCATGCAGTAATTACTTCTGTTGACAGAGATGATCTTAAAGATGGTGGTGCTAGTATATGGGTTGAAACAATCAATCAAATAAGAAGAAAAAACCCTAATACAACAATTGAAACCTTAATACCAGATTTTAAGGGAATAGAAAAAGACATTCAAGAGATTATTAATGTTGCTCCTGAAGTTGTATCACACAATTTAGAAACAGTTAGAAGATTAACCAAGCAAGTTAGAATTCAGGCTAAATATGATAGAAGTCTATTTACACTGGAATGTCTTTCAAAAGCAGGTATTAGAACAAAATCAGGCATAATGTTGGGACTTGGAGAAACTAAGGAAGAGGTATTAGAAACTATGGATGATTTAAGAAAGGTTGGTGTTTCAGTAATGACTCTTGGACAATATCTTCAACCAACAAAAAAACATTTGCCAGTAGAAAATTTTATCACTCCTGAGCAATTTAAAGAGTACGAAACCATCGGATTGAGTAAAGGTTTTAGACATGTTGAAAGTGGACCATTAGTTCGATCATCATATCATGCTGAAAAGCATATTTTGTAATATTTATTTAATATTAATTCACTCATAATTTATTTTTTATTTTTTTTTTCAATAACAACTATAATTAATTATATTTGTTTCCTTCAAAAAGATATAATATGATTAAAAGATTTCTATTCCTCGTACTTGCTTTTATTTTTTCATTCAGTTACTCTTATTCTCAACAAAACGTTTGTGGAACTTACCCTGGTTATTTAGAAGATGACAAAAAAAAGTATCCTGAATTTTATAAATCTATTGAAGATAAAAATAAACAGTTAAAAAGAGAATATAGAAATATTATTAATCGTCTTCCAATTTTAAATAACTTAAATCAAAGATCTACAAATACAAAAAAAATTATTCCTGTAGTTGTTCATGTTATATATGATGATCAGCATGGAGGTAATATCACAAATGAACAAATCCAAAATGCACTTGATATTTTAAATAATAACATTAATGGACAAGCAGATAATTTCCTTTCAAGGACACCTGATATTTTTGCGGCTTTTAGAGGAGATTTAAACGTTGAATTTAGATTAGCTAAGAAAGATCCAAATGGCAATCCAACTACTGGAATAAATAGAGTTTTTTCTTCAAAAACATATGAACCTTCACCTAGAAACGCTGTTAAAGCATTAAGTTATTGGAATTCATATGAATACTTTAATATTTGGACTCTTAAAAAATTTCTTCCACAAGATGATGGAAATACTTTACTTGGATTTGCTCAATTTCCTTTTTCAGGTTCTATGTCAACCGATGGAGTTGTTTTACTCTCTAGTCAAATGGTTAGTGGAGGTACACTAACACATGAGGTTGGCCATTGGTTAGGACTGAGGCATGTTTGGGGAGATCAGGACTGTGGTAACGATAATATTGGTGATACACCTCCAGCCAGAGCACCTAATTATGGAGTAGATCTAAATGATTATCCATACCATGTAGGTCTGCAGAATCAGGGATGTATTGCTGATTCTTTAAATTGGGCAGGTGAAATGTTTGTTAATTACATGGACTATTCAGATGATGCTGATGTTACCATGTTTACCAAAGGACAGAATGATTTAATGAATACTGTTTTAGAAGGGGACGGAGTAGACCCTGGATATCGTCAATATTTATGGTCAGAAAAAAACTTAGAAAAAACAGGCTTATTAGCTAATGAAGATGGTAAGCTAAGTAGGCCTCCTACATGTACACAAGTGGCTAGTTTTACATTTTCCAATGGAACTTCCCCAGTAGTTTGTCTTGGAGAAAGAATTTATTTGAAAGGAAATAAAAACCAATTTGGTTTAGGTAATGTAACATCTTTTGTTTGGGATTTTGGTAACGGTGAAACTAATAGTACTGGCGATAACTTTATATTTTATGAATACCCAGAAGCTGGTGATTATGATGTATCTTTAACTGTGAACTACACTGAAGTGACAACAGTAAGAACATCAGATTTATCATTGATTCCTGATGCTGACATAGCAACTATAAACGAAGAAGAGGTTGAAAAAATAGTTCAAGCTTCAACTTATGATGAATTAGCAGATATTGGTGCAATTAATATTCAAGAAATTATTATTGATAGTATGGGTGTGTATTATGATATGCAAGATTCTTCATATTTTAGAGGAACGTTGTTAGAAACAGAGTATGTTGCATCTTATACAAACTCTTGTACCTCAGTTGAAGTTAAAGAAAGTTTCTTTAAAGTAGGAAGTGGAAATAATAATAGTGAACCACCAACTAGTGCATATAGTTTTGAAGATGGGATTGATAGTGATTGGAGTTTAGATGTTCCAAATATAGATATTTTACCATGGTCATTTAATGTTCAAGAAGAGCCTAGCTGGGATGTATATGATGGAGTTGCAAATAATGGTACAGCTTGCTTAAAAATAAAAGCACAGGGAGGTGTAGGATATATATCATCGGATCAATCTACTTGGAAAAGACACAGTATTGTTTCCAAAGCATATGATTTATCAAATTTTAATACACCTGCTATTAAGTTTAGTTGGTCAGGTGCGGCTGTTAATACTTTTCCAGTAAATATACTTAACGTTCATTACTCTGTAAATTGCGGAGAAGATTGGCTTCCTTTAGTTGAGCTAGAACCTAGCGATAAGGCTGTTTGTTTACTATCAAATGGTACATACTCAACTAATTTAAATCACTCTTCTTGTGTAGATACTGTTATTCAGTATGGAACTGCAAATTCTCAATTACACAGTGGAGATTACCTGCCTAGATCAAGTGATTGGAGAGATACAGTTATTACAAAAAATCAATTATCTAGCGATAATGTTAAATTTAAGTTTGAATATATAGTAAAAGGTTCAGGAAATAATTTTTATTTAGATGATATAAAAATTGGTGAACAAAATGATTTGCTATTTGATCAAAATGTATCTTTAATTTCAAAAATATCTATTTATCCAAATCCAACAAATGGATCAAGTAGTATTATTTTAGAAAATTTAAAAGATACAGATGTGCAAGTTACCCTAACAAACGTATTAGGTCAAGATATAAAATTGTTGTTCAACGGAAAAGTTAGTAATAATAGTTTTGTAATAGATTTAAGTTCAGAAATTGTTACAGATAAAGGAGTTTATTTTGTAAATGTAATATCAAATGGTGACGTTGTAACAACTAAAAAATTAGTTAAGGAGTAATAATTTAGTAATATACTTTATTTAACTTTTTTTATTTCTATTTTTCCATTTTCCATAACAGCATAACTGAAATTTTTTATCCAGTCCCCGGTATTAATATAGTATGATTTTTTATCAATTCTGATTTTTTCTGGATTGTGATGATGTCCAAAAATATAATAATCTAACTTGGTAGTCTTTTGATAATTTTTAGAAAACTCCAATAGTATATTAACTTGCTCTTTATTGTTTTTTTGTTTTTTTCTACTAAATGAACTCCAAAGATTAGCGATTTTGAAAGAAAAATTAACTGGAAGGACAGAAAATCCCCACACTAATAGTTGTGAAGAAAAAAGTATCTTAAGAATTTTATATTTAAAATCTCCTTTACCAAGACCATCCCCATGCCCTATAAAAATTTTTTTATTGTGTTCATTAATTATTTTTTCTTTTCTGTGAATTATCACTCCTAATTCTTCGAAAAAATAATTTTTGACCCACATGTCATGATTTCCTGTGAAAAAATGTATTTCGGTTCCGTCTTCAGTAAGTTCAGCAAATTTTGCAAACATTCTAATATGTCCTTTNGGAACAACATATTTATATTCAAACCAAAAGTCAAATATATCTCCNATTAANTATATTTTTTTTGCATCATTTTTNATTTTNTTTAGCCANNCAATAATTTTTTTTTCTTTTGCTTGAGANTTNTTTAANNCTGTATTTTCTAAATGAAAATCAGANGCAAAATATANTTTATTTTTNAAGTTATTTTTCAAGTATATTTTTTAATAGAGTGTTTGCAANNTTAGGATCAGCTTTTCCTTTTGATAATTTCATAACTTCTCCCATAAATAGACCAATTAGACCNTTTTTNCCATTNTTATATTCTTGTACNTTATCTGGGTATTTTTCAATAGCTTGTCTTATGTANTGATNAAGAACATCTTCATTGCTTTCTTGAATAAGATTATGTTTATTGGCGATATAATTTGCGGATAAATTATTTGATAGCATATTAGGCAATATAGTAGTTGTGGCTGCTGTATTNCTTATTTTGTTACTTTCTATTANNTCAATNAATTCTGCAATATCTTNGGCTTTNGTTTTAATTTCNAGAATATTNAGTGCATGTTCATTAAGATATGATTTTATACAACCAATAANTAAATTTGCACATATTTTATAACTATTTGTATGANCNCATATTTTNTCAAAGTACAATGCAATGTTTTTATCTTCAATTAAAATATCTGCATCATATCTTGATAATTTATATTTTTCTGTAAATTTTTTATAAAGAAAATCTGGAAGAGGAGGTAAGCAATTTTGTATTTTATAAATATATTCTTCACTAATATTTATTGGTGGAAGATCNGGTTCAGGAAAATANCTNTAATCATTAGCNTTTTCTTTATGTCTTAAACTTANTGTTATATTTNTTAAAGCATTGTAATTTCTTGTTTCATGAACAACACTATTACCACTTTCTAATAATTTAATTTGCCTCTTAATTTCGTAATCAATTGCNTTTTTAACATTAGTTGACGAGTTCATATTTTTGACTTCAACTTTCGTNCCAAATTTTTTATCACCTTTTTTNCTTACTGATATGTTTGCATCACATCTTAGACTTCCTTCCTCCATATTTCCATCACAGATTTCAAGATANCTAACTAATGTTCTAATTTTATTTAAATAGGCATACGCTTCATCTGNANTTGAAATTTCTGGTTCAGATACAATTTCTAGTAANGGTACACCAGCTCTATTTAAATCTATNAANGAATCATAGGGNTCTAANTCATGAATNCTTTTNCCTGCATCTTCTTCCATATGAATTCTTGTGATGTTAATNTCTTTNTCAATTTTATCAGTTTTGATTTTAATTTTTCCNCCTGAACAAATTGGNGTTTTNTCTTGAGTAATTTGATATCCTTTNGGTAAGTCTGCATAAAANTAATTTTTTCTTGCATATTGATTATGNTTTCTAATTTTTGCTCCCACTGCAAGTCCNAGTTTAATTGCATGATTNATAACTTCATNNTTNACCTTTGGTAAAGTTCCGGGATGAGCTAGAGAAATNATGGATGTTAGACTGTTTGGAGCTTCACCATANAAATTCCTATCAGANGAATAAGCTTTNGTTNGAGTTATTAATTGNGCATGTACCTCTANTCCAATTATAGCTTCATATTTATTTTTATTTGACATACTAATTGAATATTAGTTTTCCATATTCNATNGAATTNTCGATATTTTTNATTTTGTAAAAATANACTCCACTTTTAATATTTTTNCTATCAATTGTAACTTNATNTCCATTAATTTTTTTNTGCATNACCTTGTTTTGTGTAATATCAAACAATTCAAAAGTATTTATTTCTGATTGAATACTAAAATATTCATTAANTGGATTTGGATAAANNATTTTTTTNATATTATTTTCNGAAACNATTGTATTATTATCTAATTTCAAAATATATAANCCTGTTTGCATGTCTGAAACTACAATATTTTCAGANTGAAAATATGGATATACTCCCCAAGCTCCTTTATATGATGCGTGNGAATTTGGAGAATANGTATCATACATCCATGTTTGAATTGGATTAAATGGGTTTGAAATNTCAAACACTCTNAGACCATCGTGATAATAAGCAATAAACAACATATTATTTTTGATAATTCCNTTATGTGCCATGGATTGTGAATTTACATTTGAGTTAAAAGTAGANATAACACTAATATTACTAAAATCNGAAACATCAAGAATTTTAACATCGTAACCATGATTTTCATCCATCATNACATATATTGTNCCATCATCATTTAACCANCCAGAGTGGTTGTAGCCAGCATCTGGATATGAAGTTAANGATGCTANTTCTANATGATTGTTGTTAGNTGCNATATTTGAATTNTTAAAATCTACAATNTTAAATCCATCATATCCACAATTTANGTATGCTGTATCGTTTTTTACATAAGCATCATGAACATGTCCTACATCATCGTAAGAATATATTAGTGNAGGGTTAGNNGGATTTGTTAAATNATAAATATCCATGGCATNATTTGTTGATGCGCAAGAGTATAATTTTGCTGTTGCAGTNTCAATAAAAATATTNTGTGCTTTAGAAAATAAGTTATTAGANTCATATACTACATTAACNGAGATTGGNAGATTACTTATGTCAATNATTTGTAATGTNCTACTNCTNCCTTCATCACANACNGCATATAAATANCCTTTANAATCATGATAATCTCGNTGAATAACTCCAGGTCCAGTGTATGCTCCTTCAACAAATGCTACTTCTGAAATATTNTTAGNATTTGTGATNTCAAAAAANTGTGTNCCTTCNGTTGANCCAATTATTGCAATTTCATGATTATTTATAGTTACACCCCAGCATTCATTATATGCATTNTCATAAGCAGTTGAACCTANAATAGAAGGGTCNTNCCAGTTATAGATTTCGTTNGCAATTTGTTGAGAGAANATTGATGATGTTATCATTACGAAAGTAATTAAAACTAAATTNTGTTTCATTATATTTTTTTTATAAGTTCTTTAACTATAAAAGTTAGTTTTGGNTCAGATTTTTCAGCAGCTAATTGTACATCTTNGTGAGTAACTTTTTTAATTTTTCCNGGNACACCAAGATCAGTTATAACAGAAATTGCAAAGCAAGGAATTCCCATGTGCCTNGCTGNTATAACTTCAGGTACTGTTGACATTCCTACAGTATCTCCNCCAATGAATCTAAAATATTTATATTCTGCAGGAGTTTCTAATGTNGGTCCTGTTACACCAACATACACACCTTTTTGAACATGCATATTATTTNTTNTTACAATGTCNTCANCATAATTGATCATTTNACTACAATAAGGTTCNCTCATATCTGGAAATCTAACACCNAGTTCATTNATATTTTCTCCAATTAGNGGATTTGGGATTAAATTAATGTGATCAGTTANTATCATTATATCACCAATTTCAAAATTTGGATTNACACCTCCNCTNGCATTTGAAACAATTAANTTGGAAACACCTAAAAACTTCATNACTCTTACAGGAAANACNACTTCTTNTATNTCATATCCTTCATAAAAATGAAATCTACCTTGCATCGCAATAATATTTTTTCCACTTAATTTCCCAATAATNAATCTNCCNGAGTGNCCTTCAACAGTTGAAGATTTAAAGTTTGGTATNTCAGAATAAGGAATTGAAAATTTNATATCAATTTCACTAACNAAACCNCCCAANCCAGTTCCTAAAATTATTCCAATNTCTGGNGTTNTTTNNNTNACACTTTTTAAATACTCAACGNTTTCTTTGATTTGTTTTAACATAGTTGATTATTTTATTATCAAATTTNNANCTTTCATTAATATTTATTTCGATAGGNCATACATATAAATTANTNTCCTTAAATAAACNANTAAATGATTTTAGCTTTACAAAATCTTTTTCAGTTGTTAAAATTAATTTATTTTCATCTAAAATACNGCAATATGTATCAATTATTAATTTTATNTCATTTTCTGAATAGNTGTGATGATCTGAGAATTTNAAATGTTTNAATATNNTATTTGATTTTAAATATTTTATAAATTNANANGTNTTTGCAATNCCAGTTACAAGTAAAATATTATACNTNNTAAAATCTTTGATNTTATTNTTGCCAAANGCACAATACCANCTATTATANTTAATNTTNGAAAAATAGATTTCTTGATTAATTTGNAAATTTATTTTTTCTGTAAATTTNNTNCTNTTTATTATTGTTGGACATTTAGTTGCAATAATTATATCTGCTCTNTTATATGATTTTTTATTATCTCTTAATGTNCCAAAAGGAAGCATAAAATCNNTAAAGAAAGGATANTNGTNTTCTGTAAGTAAAATATTTAANCCNGCCTTTATTTTTCTATGTTGAAAACCATCATCTAAAATTATGACTTCTGTTTTAGGNTAGTCAANTANNATTTTNTGAATTCCTTTTTNTCTATTATTATTAACNGCAACAATTATTTCNGGNTGNTTTTCTTTAANNAGATAAGGTTCATCACCANAATTTTTTGCANAGTCATTTTTATCAACATANAAGAATCCAGATTTTTTTCTCTTGTATCCTCTACTTAANAATACAGTNNTATANTNTTTTTTNAGTAAATTTATTAAGTAATCTACTTGAGGNGTTTTTCCTGTTCCNCCAACTGCTAAATTGCCAACNCAAATAATTGGNANNGTAAAGTTTTTTTCTTTTAAAATATTGANATCATATAGCCAGTTTCTTATTTTNATNACTAAGCTATAAATTATTGAAAATGGATATAATATATATCTCATATTACAAATATAGTTTTTTGTAATAAAAGAGTTTTGTATTTTTGAAAAATGAAGGTAAAAGATTTTACAAATTATTTAGAACAGNTAGCNCCATTAACNTNNCAAGANGAATANGATAATTCNGGTTTAATAATNGGNGATTTTAATATGGAAGTAAANGGTGTTCTTATCACTCTAGATTGTAATGATAAAGTTCTTGATGAAGCAATAAATAATAAATGTAATTTATTAATTACTCATCATCCAATTATTTTTAAGGGATTAAAAAAAATAAATAACGATAGTTTAACTGATAAATTAGTAATTAAGGCAATAAAAAACAATATAGCAATATATTCAATTCACACAAATTTAGATAATATAGTTAATGGTGTTAATTCAGAAATTGCAAAAAGACTTAAGTTAAAAAATTGTAGTGTTTTAAGCTCTAAAAATGAATGTTTACGTCAATTAGTTTTTTATTGTCCAAAAGAAAATACAACTGATTTAATAGAAAAATTGTGTTCAGCAGGGGCCGGAGCAATAGGAAATTATAATAATTGTAGCTTTAAAAGTAGTGGTGTAGGAACATTTAAGCCTTTAGAAAATTCTAATCCAAATAAAGGAGTAAAAGGGAAGTTATATAATTCTAAAGAAGATAGAGTTGAATTAGTATTTTTAAAAGATAAACAAAATAAAATAATCCAAACACTACAAGAAAATCATCCTTATGAAGAAATAGCATATCAAATATATATACTAGATAATAAAATAAGATCTATTGGTTCTGGTTTAGTTGGCGAATTAGATGAACCAGTTGATAGTATTTTGTTTTTAAAACAACTTAAAAAAACAATGAATTTAGAGCTAATTAGGTATACACATGTAAACAAGGATGTGATAAAAAAGATTGCATTGTGTGGAGGTAGTGGCTCTTTTTTGATAGACAAGGCTATATATTCTAATGCAGATATTTTCATAACTTCCGATATAAAATATCATCAGTTTTTTGACATTGGTAATAAAATTATATTGGCTGATATTGGTCACTATGAAAGTGAGCAGTTTACAAAGAACTTAGTTTATGATTACCTTACAAAAAAATTCACTAAGTTTGCGATCCTATTATCAAAAGTTAATACGAATCCAATAAATTACCTATAATGGCAAAAAACACAAAAACTATTACTGTATCGGTTGAAGATAAGCTAAAGGCCCTTTATGAATTGCAAAAAATTGACAGCTCTATTGATAAAATTAGAATTGTTAGAGGAGAACTTCCTTTAGAAATCGAAGATTTAAATGACACTCTTTCAGGCTTGAAAACTAGGTTAGAAAAATTTAATTTGGAACTTTCTAAAATAAATGAAGATATAGTAGAAAAGAAAAATACTGTATCGCTTGCTAATGAGCTAATTAAAAAGTATGAAAAACAACTGAAGAATATCAAAAATAATAGAGAATTTAATTCTTTGACTAAAGAAATTGAATTTCAGAATTTAGAAATAGAGTTAGCTGAAAAAAAACAAAAAGAAGATAAAGCGAAAATATTACACAAAAAAGAGATAATTAAGGCTTGTCAAGAACAAATTGATGAAAAGCAATCAGAGTTAGATTTAAAGAATAATGAACTTGATTCTATTATTAAGGATACTGAGAAAGAGGAAAATGTGCTGCTCAAAAAATTAAAAAAAGCAGAGAAATTAATTGATGAAAGACTTTTAGATGGTTATCAAAGGATTAGAAGTAAAGTTTCTAATGGACTAGCAGTTGTCTCTGTTGAAAGAGACGCATGTGGAGGTTGTTTTAGTCAAATACCCCCTCAAAGACAATTAGATATCAAACTACATAAAAAAATAATAGTGTGTGAACATTGTGGGAGGATTATGATCGATTCAAAGACATTTGAGGAATAATAACTTAACTAAAAAGGGCTCTAAAGCCCTTTTTTTATTGTGAAATTTAAATTTTTATTAGTTTTCTTTTTAAGTTGTATAAATTCTGTTGCATCATTTGATATGAATAAAAATATGCAGGATGCATATATTTCAATCATCAATTTAGATTTTGATAATGCTATAACAAAAATTGAAATTGAAAAAAAATTTGATAATAAAATAACTCTGCTTTATGAAAATTATATTGATGTTTTTAAAGTATTTGTTTTCGATCAAAAAAAATATTATCGTCAATTAAATTTAAATAAAAGTAGAAGGTTAGATGTTCTTGCAAAAATTAAAGAAAATACATCACCATATTTTTTATACAGCAAGGCTGAAATTCATCTACAGTCTGCATATTGCCATATTAAATTTAATAATTATACAAAAGCTATATTTGATTTAGTTACATCTTATAATTATTTACTAGAAAACAAGAAAATATATCCAGAATTTGTATTGAACAATAAGAGTATTAGTTTAATTAAAATTTTACTTTCTAATGTTCCAAAAGAATATAGTTGGACACTTGATTTATTTTTTTCAGATTTTGATATTAATAGTTCTGTTTTACAGATTGAAAGTATTTTAAAAAACGATTCCTTAAGTATTTTTCATACTGAAATTTTGTTTTTTATGACTATATTCCAATCAAAATTCACAAATAATAAGAAACAGCTAACTTTTTATTTAGATAAAATAGGTGATGATTATAAAACAAATCTTTTGTTGAATTATACTTCTGTTTTAATATTAAAGAAACTTGGAAATAATAATTTATGTATTGATGTTTTAAATAATAGACCAAAAAACAATAGTATACCGTTTTATTATTTAGACTATTTACATGGGCTTTCATATTTATTTAATTTGGAGCTTTCTAAAGCAAAATACTATCTTGAATTCTTTGTAAATAATTTTAGAGGACGTAATTTTATTAAATCTGCATATTTTCATTTAGCTAGCATTGAGTACTTAAATAATAACGAAAATGAAGTGAATATTTTTTTAGCAAATTTAAGAGATTACGGAAACACATATATCAATAAAGATAAAACAGCTCTCAAGCATTCAGCTAACCTTTCTTCATACAATAAGTTTTTATTGCGAGCACGATTTTTGTATGATGGAGCATATTATCAGAGAGCGTTAGATGAGTTGAATAAAATTGATAAGGAGATTAATTTTTTTTCAAATTTTAATATGATAACTGAATACTGGTATAGAAAAGCAAGAATACTTCAAAAGTTAGAAAGTTCTAGTAATGAAATTATTAGTCTATTTAAAAAATCTATAGCCAGTAAATCTAATACTTCAACACATTTTCAGCCAATGTCAGCTTTACAAATTGCCTTAATATATGAACTACAAAAAGATTATAATAACTCTAAATTATTTTTTAGCAAATGTCTTGAATATAAATCTTATGATTATGAAAAATCTATTAGAAAGCAAGCGAAAGAGGGCCTAAAAAGAATTGCTAATATCTAAATCCAAGAGTAAATATTATACTGTGATTTGTGTTAACTAAATTAACTGGACTAATAAGATTTTGACTATATAAATTATGAGAATCTTTACTTTTATGTAGTATATACGCAATGTCAAGAAAATAAAAATTATTATTTGTTCCTATTCCAAATGAATAATTTTCACTAGAAAAGTTGTCTTTAGTACTTTCATATATTTTACCATTAAGTGCGACTCCTGTCCTTAGTTTCACACCGTTAAATTCACTTACTATTTTACCTAAATCTAAATCTGCACCTAATCGAATGTTTTGGCTTTGAACAAATAGTGAGTCAATGGAAGTATTTTCATTTATAAATTCTGCATTTTTACTAGATAGACTTGCATAAGAGTAATCTATAACTTCAAAATCAGCATTTAACAACAATATATTTTTAATTCTTGTTGAACCACTAAAAATTATTTTTGCAGGAGTAAGAAGTTCGTATTCAAAATAGTTATATGGAGAATTCCAATTGTATCTGTTGGAATCAGTGTATGTAACTATTTCAGTNTAAAAGGTTTCTTCAATANTAAAAAGAGTTGGAGATTGNAGAGATAAACCTAAATTTGTATNTTGATTTACTCTGNCTATCATTCCTAATTTAAGATTAATACCTTGTCCGTANACTGAAAGATTTTCTTTTAAGTCATAAGATTCTAAGGTATTTTGNCTTTCNNCAAAATCAAACTCANTGTATTTAGAACTCTCATTATAATNAATTATAGGAAANCCAAAAGTAGTTCCTATATATAATTTGTCGTTCATTGAACTTGCAAAAGAAAANACCAACTCATTTTTATTTCCACTAGATGAAATTATTTTTCTTTGTGTTTTNTTGNTACTACTATTAATNTTTAAAAAATATTGACCATTATCNCCTNCTCCAAAAGTAGTGTCTATTAAGTACGTCATAAATCCAGGATATCCATAAAAATCGTCTAACTCATTGATATAATTNCCATTAGCTAAATCTAAAATTTTATCTGCTAGNGAATTAAATTTGTTTTGACCTTGAATGGTAATGTCTTGATCGTATGAGTTTAAAGTGCTTANCCCAATTCCAAAATTAATTCTATTCCAATTTTTATTTTTAATTGGACTTGAAAATATTATTCCTAAATTTGAGATTGATAAATCTACTTTTTCTGATTCGATTTTTTGAGTATAATAAGATTTTACTTTGTTTAAATGCATGCTAGGACTAATAAAAANTTCAGAATTTTGATATAGTCCTAATCCAGCAGGATTAAAATGTAAATTTGAAAAATCTCCTCCTANAGCTCCAAATGAACCTCCCATNGAAGTNAATTTAGCAGTTCCAAAAACNCCATCTTTNGAATANCTTANNGCNTCTATTTCGNTTTGAGCAAAAACTGATANTGAGTTTAAAATTAANACAATTAAAAATATTTTCTTCATATAAATTAAGGCCTNGAATTTATCTTGTTGTTATTTCTNNTGTTTGATCTNGANTTTGATNTNNAATTNGATCTAGANTTTGATTTAAAATTNGATCTAGAGTTTGATTTAAAATTAGATCTAGAGTTTGATTTAAAATTNGATCTAGAGTTTGATTTAAAATTTGATCTAGAATTAGTTCTATTATTTNAATTTTCATTTGATCTANAATTTTTATCATCANATTTTTTATTGNNNTACTGATTATTTCTGTAAATATTACTNTTGAANTTAACTTNACTTTTTTTATTNAATGAAATTCTTTTTCCACTTGGATAATTTCTTCCTTTATTGTTGTTNGTTTGGTTGTTTATATAAGAATATGTATGNTGAGAATAGTAATTCCCAAAATAATAAGGAGAGTANCAATAGTGGTATGGATCGNAATGNTGATGCCATCCATAATGATAATTATTGTACCAATTGTGATAATAATTTANNCCATGATAGTTGTAATGAAAGTAGCTATTANTTCCAAAATAAAAAGGATCATTATATCCATAATAGATTCCTCCAAAATANTTGTAGTTATANAGAGGTTGATGAAATCTTCTTATTCTGTAAGAATAATCATTGTAATANTCGTCCTCATNCANTTNATTNNTATTTNTATCANNTGTNNTNTCTTCTATTAATGAATANATTTTAGATTCTTGTAATTCAGAGTAANTCTTAAANTCGCTTGGTGTTANGTAATTTGGATCTACATATGTTGAATTATTGGTAATTGNNCAAGAAGATAACAGAAAAAANAGANTGTACAAAACANTATTTTTTTTANGTATAATAAGAGNTCTCAACANATAATTTCTTAGNTTTGTTTNGTAATTNAATTTAGTTNATNNCATAATAACGAACAACATCTAACAAAATTACATTTTTTAAAATAAAATGGCAAAAAAAATAACCCCNAGAAATNAAGATTATTCTCAATGGTATAATGACATTGTTCAAGGNGCTGACNTAGCTGAAAGNTCTGGNGTTCGAGGATGTATGGTNATCAANCCTTATGGNTATGCTATATGGGAAAAAATGCAATCTGAACTAGATAAAATGTTNAAGCAAACAGGTCATGTTAACGCCTATTTTCCACTNTTNATNCCAAAATCATACTTTTCTAAAGAAGCAGCACATGTNGATGGATTTGCTAAAGAGTGNGCNGTAATAACTCATTATCGTCTAAAAAATTCTGAAAAAGATAATAGTATTGTTGTTGATGAAACTGCNAAACTTGAAGAAGAACTTATTGTGAGACCAACATCAGAAACAATAATTTGGGATACTTACAGAAAGTGGATTCAGTCTTACAGAGATTTNCCATTATTAATCAATCAGTGGGCTAATGTTGTAAGATGGGAAATGAGAACAAGATTGTTTTTAAGAACGGCTGAATTTTTATGGCANGAAGGACACACTGCTCATGCAACTAANNNTGAAGCTNTTGAGGAAACNGAAAAAATGATAAAGGTNTATTCAAAATTTGCTCAAGATTTTATGGCAATGCCTGTGGTAATGGGAATAAAAACTGNTTCTGAGAGGTTTGCTGGTGCTGATCAAACTTATACNATAGAGGCNCTAATGCAGGATGGAAAATCTTTACAAGCTGGAACTTCACATTTTTTAGCTCAAAATTTTGCTAAAGCATTCGATGTTAAATTTACNACTAAGGANGGAAAACAGGAGNATGTNTGGTCAACTTCTTGGGGAGTTTCTACACGTTTAATTGGCGCATTAATAATGACNCATTCAGATGATAGGGGNTTGGTTTTACCGCCAAATCTTGCTCCTTTTCAAGTAGTTATAGTTCCAATATACAAGACAGATGAAGAATTAAATAAGATAAATAAAGTTGCTAATGATGTAAAGTTAAGATTAGAAAAAATTGGCATTTCAGTAAAATATGATAATAGAGATACACACAAGCCTGGTTGGAAATTTGCAGAGTACGAACTAAAAGGTGTTCCTATTAGATTAGTTTTGGGTTCACGTGATATCGAAAATAGTAGTATAGAACTAGCAAGGAGAGATAATCTTGAGAAAATAACGTATAACATTTCTAATATTGATAATAAGGTAAATGAAATTTTAGAAGATATACAGAAAAATTTATTTAATAAAGCTCT
>NZWA01000064.1 GCA_002697505.1 Flavobacteriales bacterium
ATGTTAGAAAGTGCTCGTAAAGTTTGGAAACAAGTTACATTGATGGAAGATGCTATGTTGATTCATAGAATTATGAGAGCACCAGAAAAAAGAATCTTCAAAGTGGATATTGGAAACATACCACCAAATGAAGTTGATAACTATATGCAAAGAATCATCAACAAGATGAAGAAGACACCATATATCGATAACGATACTGGTGATTATAACTTGAAGTTTAACATTCAGAATTTAACAGAGGATTTCTTCTTACCAGTACGAGGTGGTGATAGTGGAACACAAATTGATACTCTACCTGGAATGACTTATGAAACTACAGAAGATATTGAATATTTGAAGAATCGTTTGTTAGCAGCACTTCATGTACCAAAAGCTTTCTTAGGATATGAAGAATCACTTGGTAGTAAAGCAACATTGGCAGCTGAGGATGTTAGGTTTGCTCGTACTATTGAGAGAGTTCAAAGAATTCTTGTTAGTGAGTTAACTAAGATTGCAGTGGTTCACTTGTATTCACAAGGATATCAAGATGCAGAATTAACAAATTTTGAATTAGAATTAACAAATCCATCTACAATTTATGAACAAGAGAAGATTGAATTGTGGAGTAATAAAGTAAATCTTGCTCGTGATATGAAAGAAAATCAAATGATGAGTAGTGATTGGATTTACAAAAATCTATTTAATTTCTCTGATGACCAAATCAAGGATATGGAGAATGAAGTGGTACAAGACCAGAAACAGAAATTTAGATATGAACAAATATCTGTTGAGGGTAATGACCCGAAAGATAGTGGAGAATCAATTGGTACACCAAGTGATATGCAATCATCTGCAGAAGAAGGTGGTGGTGATGAAGATAGTGTAGCTGGTTCAATATTTGATAACGCGGGTGGTGCACCAGAGGGTGGATTTGATGGAGCAGGAAGACCTAAAGAAGTACCAAAGTATACTAAAGATGGAAGTGCTCGTGGTAGAGACCCATTAGGTAGAACTGGTGTTCCTTTGGCTTTAGCTCATTATGATGCATTGAAAAAAGCACTTGGTCCTAACGGAAGACAAGTATTAAAAGAAACAATTACAGATAGTGACAAAATAAGTGAAGAATATAAAGAATTTAAGGAAGATAAATAACGATTTCTTGAAAGTTTTATATTTATATATGTGATGAAATAGTATAAAAATGGAGTGTTTGATGTCGAATCGAAAAAAACATAATAAAATTAAGAATACGGGTATATTATTTGAATTATTAACGAGACAAATCGCAGTTGATGTGATGAATGATTCAAAAAACTCGCCTTCTGTTAAAATCATTAAAGAATACTTTAATGAAAATTCTCAATTAGGTAAAGAAAATGAACTTTACAAAGTTTTAATTGAGAAAAAGTACAAAACTACTGAACAAGCAAATATTTTGATTGAGGCAGTAATAAAAAATCGTAGAAAATTATCAAATCGTAAATTAAAAACCGAAAAATATAATTTAATCAAGACGATTAAAGAGAATTATGATGTAACTGCATTTTTTAATGCAAGAATACCAAATTATAAGGTATTGGCATCTGTTTATACTCTATTTGAAAACGAATCTGTTAAAGATGTAGTTGATACTATTGAAGAAACAGATTCAAAAATCACTATTTTAGAAAATATCACATTTTCAAACACAAAAACTACAAAATCACAAAATAAAGTAGTTGAAAACTACTCAACACAAGATTCTGATGTAAGATTACTTACTTATCAGTTGTTAGTAGATAAATTCAACAAAAAATACAGCAATCTAAACGAATCTCAGAAAAATCTATTAAGAGAGTACATCAATAACTTATCAAACACTAACTCTTTGAGAGAATTCATAGATACTGAAGTTACAAAAGTAAAATCTAAGTTAAAAAACCATTTATCAAAAATAAATGATAAAATAACAAAGATTAAATTAACTGAAGCCATTAAACACACCGATAACGCAGTAGGTGGGAAGTTTGTAAAAGATTCCCATGTCGTGTCTTTGATGAGATACTATGAATTGATTAAGGAGTTAGATAATGTCCACAAAGATAAGTAAAAAAGCATTTATAGAGGCTTTACGAAATATGATTCGTAAAGAAATTGAAGAAGTCTCTACTTCCGCAGCAACACCTGGATATATGACACCAAATGCCTTTAGTGGTAAAGGTTCAATGGATAAAAGAAATTCTATTGCTAGTGGTAGTGGATATGATAAAGTAGATGAATCTAATATTGAAGAACTTGATGAAGCAAAATGGGCAGTTAAAACACCATTTGGTAAAGTTATTGTAGATGCAAATAGTAAAGGTGAAGCAAAAATAACTGTGGGTAAACAATTGAAGAAAGGTATTAAAAGTGTTCTTGATGTAACTCGTGTTCAAACTGCATTTGGTAAACAAATTGATAAAAAAACTGAATCAGTAAATGAGGGTAAATACCACGAGTGGAGAAATGATGAATCATTATCACCAAAACAAAAAATTGGACATAGTATTCGTGAAGTTAGAAATTCTTTAAATGAATTAGATAAAACAGTAAAGATGGCAGTTAGATTGAAAACAGAATTAAATGTTGATTCAAGAAACTATTGGAAAAACACACATAAGGCATTAACTAAGATTTCAGAAAGATTGGTTAAGATGGCAACTAAAGTAGGGAACCTAAAATGATTAAGTTAAAAGATTTAATAAAAGAAGAGGTATGTAATTGTGGATGTGGTGGATGTGAAACCGAACTAAACGAGGGTGTAGTTGGAGCAAAAAATGCATTCTCACAACCAAGAAACTTTGGAGAACCATTACCAACATTAGATAGTGTAAAGAAAGATTATCAAGAAAGAATACAAGAGGGTAATATTAAAGTTGTACCTGCTAAAAAAATTGATAGTAGAACTTGGAGACAAATGAAATACGATTTAAGAGACCAGTTTGATGAATTAGTAAAAGTTGGTGAAGATTATGGTGTGTTTCAAAATGCACAAGGTACTGCTAGAATGTTAAAACAAATTAAAAAACTTATGGATAAAATCTAATGGGTAAGACAAACGAGAAATATTTAACAGAAAGTATCGATTTATTACAACGAGATTTTGGTCAACCATTACCAACATTACAATCGGTAATGAAAAAACATCAAGAGAATCAAACCAGTGATTGGAGAGGAAACGACCAAATAAGTGAAGGCCCAGATGATGTAAAGAAAGCAAAAAAAGAATTACAAATGTTTATAAAGGAAGAGGGTGTATTAAGAAAGAGAATGTTAAAGATTGAACAAGTGTTTCTTCAAGACCCAAGACCAGAAAATAAAAAATTGGCAACACAAATTAAAAAGTCCTACAAAGAGAATATAACAAAATTCATGAGAGAGGTTGTAGGAATGGTTAAGAGGATGAAATAATGAGAAACTTATTAGTAGATTACATACCATTTGAGTTATCTGCCGAACAGATAAACGAATCACTAAAAGAAAACAACGGAAAGTTAGTTGTTAAAGGTGTGTTACAAAGAGCAAATGCAAAGAATCAAAATGGAAGAGTATATCCAATGGAGATTTTACAGAGAGAAGCAAAAAACTATTCTGAACAATTTATAACTCAGAAAAGAGCACTCGGTGAACTTGACCATCCAGATTCTTCAGTAGTTAATTTACAAAATGTATCACATAATATTACTGAAATGCATTGGGAAGGTGATAATTTATTAGGAACAGTTGAAATCCTAACCACACCAAGTGGAAATATTCTAAGAGAATTATTTAAGAATGGAATTAAACTCGGTATCAGTTCTCGTGGTATGGGTTCAGTTGAAACAATAGAAGAAGCAGATGGTTCACCAACAACAAAAGTTGGAAAAGATTTTGAATTAATTGCATTTGATTTTGTAAGTAATCCATCTACACATGGTGCATTCATGTATCCTTTACAAGAGAGTGTTGATAAATCACAAACTCAAGGTAGAACTTGTGGTCAGTATTGTAAAGCAGAAGATATGATTAACAAAATCATAAGAGGAGAATAATATGCCAGGTTTAGAAGATAAATCATTACCACAAATACCAAAGAAGAACGATAGTATCGGTGGTGATAGTGGAGTAGAAAATCTTATACCTAATAATCCATTTGTTAAAAGTGGTAATGATTCTTTAGGTGGAGATGAAGGTTTAGAGAATGCAAAGATACCAGCGGCAGGTAAAATTAATACCGAGTTCAATGGTGATGGTTTGGCAAAGTAATGCCTTCCAAATCTAAGGCACAACAAAGATTTATGGGTATGGTTCATGCTCTTAACAAAGGAGAAATGAAACCAAGTGATGCCTCACCCGCAGTAAAGAAGGCAGCAAAATCAATGGATACGAAATCAAGTAAAAAGTATGCATCATCAACACATAAAGGGAAACCAGAAAAAGTGAAGAAAGAGTGGTTAGTTAAAACAATTAAAGAGTTAACAAACACAGAGATGGAAGCCTGTGGTTATACTACTTCTGCAGTTGACCCAAAGTATAAACTGAAATCACCTGGTGGAACTGGTCAAGAAGATAAACAATTAAAAGAGGCATATGGATTAGATGAAATGAAGATGGCTCTAATTGATAAAGAAATCAAAAAGAAAATTAAAGCTGTTGCTCGTAAAGATAGAAATGCAGGAATACAATTAATGAATCTATACAAGAAACATTGGATAGAGTTTATGTTAAAGGCTAAAGATTTATTATCTAAAGAATCACTAAGTTTAGTGAATCCAATTAGAATGAAAAAACAAACTAAAGATTTAGGTGAGGGTACAATAAACGAAGTTGCACATTACAAACAATTTGTAAAGTATATGAATGATTTCTATGGACCAAAGGGTATTTATCCAGATAAGAAGAAAAGAACTTTAAAGATGAAAGATATTGGATTAGCATACTCAGTATTATTAAAGAAGAAACCAGATTTTGAAATCGGATATGATTCTACTGATAGAGAAATGTTAAGAGATATTTTAATCAAGATGAAAAAACTTGACCCAGATTATTCAAAGAAAGAATCAGTAAATGAAGCAGTTAACCCTAAAGTAAAAAAACAAGCTGCTGCATTACTTAAACGATACGCAAACAATTGGAAAAAATTAGAAAAAGAAACTGAAATGATGTTGAAGTTTGCTAAAAAGAACAAAGCAAATGAAATGGCATTTAACTTTGAAGAAGTTTTGAAAAAACTAAAAGGTAATGTATGGTCTTATATTAGTTTTCAAGTTAAAGAACCAATGGATGATTATTTTTATGAAAGTATAAATGAGGGTAAAGGTGTAGAAAAGATTATGAAGATGGCAAACGACCAATCATTTGGAAAACTTGCAGGTAGAACTGTAGATGGTATGACTGCTAATTTATTTAAACAAGTATATGATAAAGCACCACAAAATGCAAAAGATAAAATTGATAAAATGAACGAAAAACAATTGTATGTATTTATGGGTAAATTGTGGAGTAAGTTCGGAAGACAAGTGAGTTTAAGATAATGATAAAATTAAAAGACATATTAAAAGAATCAAAGGTTTCCTATCTAACAGAAGCATTTAAAAGTAAACTACTAAGAAAGTTTTCTATGAGTAACAGAGGTTCTTTAGATAGAGATTTATATAGTTACTTGGCAACACAAGGTTTAGAGGCAAGTAAAATTGAAGATAGTCAAATTACAAAACAATCTCGATTACCTGGAAAAGGTGTTTCGATTGCTGTTACTGGTAAGAAAGTAACTCTTTATGCAAAAGGTAATAGGTATTGGGAATCTAATTTAGAAATAGATAAAGGAACAATCGTGTGTGTATTCAAAGATGGTAAGGCATTATGGTATACAAGAAGTTGGAGAAGTAAAGATATTCAAGTAAAAAATCCTACAGCATATGGTTCTGAAGATATGAAAACATTTGGTTTAAATAAATACGGATGGCAAAGTCCAAACTCAGTTAAAAAGATAGATGGGATTCAGTTTTATAAAATCTCAATGGATGAAGATTTACCTTATATGGGTGCTAAAGAGATAAGAAAATTAAGAATAGATATTAAATCTGGTTCTTGGAAGTGGAGAACTGATAATGATTTCAAAAGTGAAAACGAAAGAAGATATAAAGATGCAATAACAAATCTCTATGATGACCCTGCAAAAGTAAAAAAAGTAATTAAGAAAACAAAAGATTATGCTAATAAATTAATTACTGGATTAGTTGGTGGTAAACCAAATGCAGTTTCTTATTCTATAATGAAAGGCAAAAAGATGGACCCTAAAGATGAGAGTGATGTAATGAGAGCATTAAGTGATATCACTACTGCTATGGTGAAGTTTTATGAACAGGTAGATTATTATAAGTCAGATTTAGAAAGAGATAAACAAGATAAAGAAAGATATCCTGATAATAAATATATGGGAAAGAACGCTGCAGAAAGAGGTAAAAAACTTGGTGAGATGTCTAATCAAATTACATCAGGTGCGTTTGCAAGGATTTGGTAAGGAGAATATAATAATGGCAAAGTTAAAAAATTTATTAAATGAAATTTCTATATTAGGTGGGTTAGTAACTGAAAAACCAGTTAACATTACTGAGGCAAAGGAATTACCACAAAAAGATATTGATTACATTGCTAAGATGACTGATTATAATAATCACAATCAAGCAAGATTACATCTGGCTCAAGTAATGAAAAACAGACATTTAGAAAAAGCATATCAGGCAATCATTACATTACATATTATGTTTAACCAGATGAATGAGTTGATGAAGGCAAGACAAAAATTAGATAAGATGTTGTTCACACAGGCCAAAAGGCAATATAAGAATTTTAAAGATATTTACGCGAGTTATTAATGAGTAATATGACACACAAAATGTGGTCTCAATGGAAAGATTTTCGTCTTAATGAGAAGAAAAGTGACCATGAAGGCCAGATGGCAAAATCTCAATTAAAGAGAAGTGTAAAACTTGCTCGTATGAATTATGAGATTATCGATGGTATGAAAAAAGATGAAGATGGTGAAGTAGAATTACCTGCATGGTTACAATCTGCTCTTACTATCGCGTTAGAAAATTTACAAAGTGTTCATACATACCTTGATGGTAAATCTGGTTTAGATGAATATAGTGGTGCTGGTGGATATGTACCAGGTTCGATGAGTGGAAAATCATCGTTCAATCCAGCAAAGATGAAGTTCTCAACACCTGAAGCAAAAAAGTTTGTAGAAAAAGATATCAAAACAATGGGTAAGATTTTTAACAAGGCATCACAACAATCTATTAAAATGATGATGGATGGTGTTAAAGGTAACCGATATGATGCTATGGATTTGATTCGTGGTATTATGGAGGGTAAAGCAGGTGATACCAGTTTAGGTGTTAGAGAGATGTTAAGGGTATTATGGAACAAAGTAGAAAAAAGATTTCGTAGTTATCTTGGCGGAAAAAAGCGAAGATAGTATATTTATTAGAGTATAAGGAGACACAAAATGGCAAAGTTAAAAGATTTAGTAAAAGAAAATTTCTCAGTATTGGGTGGAGTGGTATCAACACCACCAATCAATACTAATGATACTTCATTATCAGGTATCGTAGAGGATATCTATGGTAAAGAAGAAAAGATATCTGCAAAAGAAGTACATGAGGCAATAAAAGAGTTCTCAAGTTTTGGTAAAGTACTACAAAAAGAAATAGACCTTAAAAACATAGCAGAAAGATTATCAACCATCGCAAATAACGCAAAATCCTATACTCTAAGTGAAACTGATGATTGGTTTGATAAAGTTACTGTTAATCGTAATATGAAAGANTTAACAAACTTATCNAAATCATTTGGTAAAATTGCTCAAGAATCACATGGATTACAACAAAGAATGAGTGGTTTATATGANGATATGGGNCATGTTCTTGGTAGATACTTTGAGATAGAGGGTGATGAAGATAAAGATGATTTAAGAAAAATTGGTTTAGGAAAACCAAGAGAAAAAGATTTACCTACAGGTGATGAAAGAGATGATGCACCAGAAGGTCATAANATAGATGAGGGAGATTACCAAGATTTCTTNNNANNNGCAATGAAAAANTTTGGNATTAAATCACCAGCAGAACTTGATGANGAAGGNAAAAAGAAATTCTTNAATTATGTAGATAANAATTTTCAAGCAAAAACAGAAGNTAANAAGTAGAGGTTCATTTGATTAAAGTNGAAGTCCGAAAAGGACAATCAGTAGAAAAAGCAATTTCTATATTTAAAAGAAAAGTAAAAGATAGTGGTATATTAATGGAGTATCGTGATAGACAATTTTACGAAAAACCATCNGCTATCAAACGAGAAAAGAAAAATAAAGCAATTCTACGAAACAAATACAAAGTTCTTAAAGAAAAAGAACGAGATAACGCAANATAATTAAANAAAATACTCACTTAGTGTGTATTTTTTTCAAAGTTTATATATTTATATAAAACTAAAAACACTTTCGTGCATTCGCACATCATAAAGTGTAATCATGACTTAAACTATATTATAGTTCCTAATAACTATACTGAATCCAAAGGAAAATAAAATGGATGATTTACTAAAAGAAGCCATTGCAGATGCAAAAGCAGTTCGTGAAACAGCTCTAGCAAANGCAAAGATGGCACTTGAAGAAGCATTCACACCTAAATTGAAATCAATGTTGGCTCAAAAGATACAACAAGAAATCGANGAAGAAGAAGTTGAAGACGAAGGCTACGAATCTGAAGAACTCGATGNCGAGGAANAAGAAGANGTTGCNGATATCGCTTCTGATGAAGTAGAAGGTCACGAAGACGAAATGCACTCTGATGACGACGAAAAAGTTGACGAAGAGGAAGTTGAAGACGAAATGGCTATGTCTAAAGAAGANGAAGANGAAGATGAAGATAAAGTTGACGAANCTAATGTAATCGAAATCGATGGTGTNAAATATGCACCAGTTGTTNCTGAAGAAGAAGACGAAGAAAAACACGATGAAATCGCTGATGGTGAAAAAGCAGATGAAATCGAAGAAGAAGAAGATGGAGATGATATGGACGAAGAGCTAGACCTCGAATCTATTCTTTCTGAGTTGGAAAAAGAAGCTGAAGATGATGAAGACAAAGTTGATGAAATAGCCAAAGAAGAAGATGAAGACAAAGTTGACGAAACTGTTGATGAAAACGATGTATCTTCAGGCATTGGTGCTTCAGATAACAAAGAACCAGGTGAAGCTGGTGATTCTTCTAAAGTTGGACAAGGCCCTGAATCACAAGGTAGTGATAAAGAAGCTGGAAAAGAACTTGATGACCATGAAGTGGTTAAAGAGGGAGACGACAAAGAAGAAGTTGATGAAGAAATCGATTTAGAAGAAGTTCTTAAAGCACTTTCTGAAGAAGAAGGTGATGAAGAGGACAAAGTTGATGAACTTGCTACACTTCAAGCAGAAATTAAAGAGCACAGAGATGTTGTAAAATATCTTCGTGGAAAATTAAACGAAGTTAATCTCTTGAACGCAAAACTCTTATTCTCAAACAAACTATTCAGAGCGTTTGGTTTAAGTAACGAACAGAAATTGAAAGTTGTTGAAACATTTGATAGAACTAAGAATCTTAGAGAAATCAAACTTGTTTACTCAACACTTGCAGAATCTTTTAAAGGTGGAGCAAATGTGAAACCAATTAAAGAATCTAAAGGTTCAAGTTCTAAAGTAGTTGCTTCTACTAAACCAGCAAATGAAGAAGTTATCTCTGAGGGTGCTGAGTTAAAGAATCGTTTCAAGAAATTAGCAAACATACTATAATTAGGAGACTAAAATGAGTGATAATTTTAAATCAGTAGAGTCTTTAATGGATGGATATAATCCACAAAGACAACTACTCGAGCAAACTCGTAAGTTAGTCAAGAAATGGGAACCAACAGGCCTTTTAGAAGGTATGGACAAAGAACACGAAATTAACGGAATGGCTGTTCTTCTTGAAAACCAGGCTCGTCAGTTGATTGATGAGGCTTCAAGAACAGGTACATCTGCTAACTCTGAAGAGTGGAGTGGTGTTGCACTTCCATTAGTTCGTAGAATCTTTGGTGAGTTGGCTGCACAGGAATTTGTTTCTGTTCAACCAATGAACTTACCATCTGGTCTTATTTTCTATCTTGACTTCAAATATGGCTCTGCACAAACCGACAATCACACTAACAACGCTGATGTATATGGTAATACTTCAGGTTCTGGTGATGCAACTGGTGGTTTGTATGGTGCTGGTAAATTTGGTTACTCAATTAACGATACTGATTCAAGTGCAGTTAGCTTAGCTGCATCTTTATCAAGTGGTAATTACACTACTGGTTCAGCAGCTTGGTCAGATGTTAATTTTGAACCAGACCTATCTGCTTCTGTATCTACAGGTGCTGAAGCCGACAATGGTCTATTGAAAATCTCTGTACACACTGGTGCAATCTCTGATTTCGACCCAGATGGTGTTAGAGCTTTCTCAATTTCAGGTAGTGGTTTTGATGCTTTCTATCCTGCACATACATCATATGATTCTGCAAATTCTGCAATTCATTTCTATGTGTTGAAATCAGCTGCATCTGCACCTGGTGACTTGGTAGTATCTTACCACAAGGTTAAATCAACAAACTACAGCAGAACTGATTTTGAAGCTACTGCTGCACAGATTGATGCAAACCCTGAAGCAGATATCGATATTCCAGAATTGGATATCGCGTTAAAGAGCATTCCTATCATCGCTAAAACTCGTAAGTTAAAAGCAGTCTGGACACCAGAACTTGCTCAAGACTTGAACGCGTACCATAGTGTTGATGCGGAAGCTGAATTAACTGCTCTTCTTTCTGAGTACATTTCAATGGAAATTGATTTAGAAATTCTTGACATGTTGTATGCAAATGCATCTGCTAAGACAGAAAGATGGTCAGCAAGAGTTGGATATGAGTATGATTCTGCTACTACATTGTTCGCACAATCAAGTGGTGAATCAAATGCTTACACTAAAGGACTTTGGTTCCAAACACTTGGAAACAAACTTCAGTCAGTATCTAACGCTATTCATCAGAAAACTCTAAGAGGTGGAGCTAACTTCATCGTTGTTTCTCCAGAAACAGCTACAATCATAGAGTCTATTCCTGGATACGCAGCAGACACTTCAGGTGAAGCTACAAACTCATCATTCGCAATGGGTGTTCAAAAAGTTGGTGCTCTTAATAACAGATTTACTGTTTACAAGAACCCATATGCACAGGACAATGTAATCCTAGCAGGTTTCAGAGGAAGTAACTTCCTTGAAACAGGTGCGGTTTATGCTCCATATGTGCCGTTAATCATGACACCATTAGTATATGACCCTAAGAACTTCACTCCAAGAAAAGGTGTGATGACTCGTTACGCTAAGAAGATGGTTCGTCCAGAATTCTATGGTAAGGTCATAGTTGCTGATGTAAACTATGTGTAAGTTGAGTAGTTAATTTATAATTACTAACTAACATTACTTAAAAGGGTGGGATTTTTCTCACCCTTTTTTGTTTTCCTGATATTTATTTACAGATATATCTATAATAGACTATTAATAGGAGAATTTTATGGCTCAAGAACCGATATGGCCAGGTAGTGGTTCCGCTGCAAGTGGTTCTACACCATTTGGGTTTTATGATTTAGAATCAGACTTTCAAACTGATGCACCAAAGTTTGCATCATGGTGTGCAAAACGATTGGGATATCCAATAACTGCAGTAGAACTACAAGATACTCAATTTTATGCTTGTTTAGAGGAAAGTATTAGTGAATACTCTGCACAAGTAAATCAATTCAATATAAAAGACAATCTTTTAAGTTTAAAGGGTAATTCTACAGGTTCAAACTTAACTCACAAGAGAATAAAGAGAACCATGTCAGAACAAGTTTATATTACTGAACAATATGGGAATGAAGCAAGTGTAGGTGGTACAACACCTGTTTATAGAGATTATATAACACTTACAAGTGGTTCTCAAGATTATGATTTGAATGAATTACTCGTAGATGGTAATGAAGTAAGTGGAAGTGGTCCAATTGAAGTAAAAAGAGTATTTTATAAGAGTATTCCTGCAATATCAAGATACTTTGACCCATATGCAGGTACAGGTCAACAAACAAATAATATGTTGGATGCATTTGGATTCGGTGGTTCATCACCAGCAATTACATTCGTATTACAACCAATATATGCCGATTTGTTAAGAGTTCAAGCAATTGAATTAAATGACCAAATTAGAAAATCTTCATATACATTTGAAATAGTAAATAATAAACTACGAATATTTCCAACATATGAAAACTCTACACCTGGTAAACTATGGATTGAGTGGATAAAAACAGAAGATAGGGATAATGCACTTGGTACAAGATATAGTGGAAGTACTGATGTAATCTCTGATTATAGTAATGCACCATATGATAATATGAAGTATAATAATATTAATGATGTGGGTAAACAATGGATTCGTAAGTATGGATTGGCTTTATCAAAAGAGTTATTAGGTATTGTTCGTTCTAAATACGGAACTATCCCTATTCCTAATTCAGAAGTTTCACTTGATGGTGATACATTGAGAGCTGAAGCAACTGCTGAGAAAGACCAGTTAATAGAACAATTAAGAGAAATGTTAGACCAAACAAGTAATAAGGCACTTATGGAAGCAGAGAGAGAATCATCCGATTCTTTACAAGAACAATTGAAAAAAGTTCCTTATCCAATTTACATAGGATAATCACATGGCAAGTAGATATTGGCCAACAAGAGATACAAACTTAGCCAAACGATTCAATGATGAACTCGTTGGTAATCTTAAAGATGGTACTTGTGGTATCATTGGACAAGAAGTAATACTTTACAGAGTATCCACTTATGATACTAAAACAAATATGTATGGTGAAGCAGGTGGTGGTAAAGTATATGAGGCAGGTGTAAAGTTAAGTTGTATTATCGATGCACAAGATTTTGATTTTGAACTAAATGAGTTTGGGCCAGATTCAAGACAAGAGGCTACATTCTCATTTCAAAGGGATATGTTGATTGATGTAAACTTTAGACCAGATATCGGTGATATTGTGAGTTGGAATTTAGGATACTTTGAAATCACTAAAACAAATGAAAACCAATTAGTTGCTGGTGATTATAATAAAAATTGGACAATAAGTTGTACTGCAAACTTAACAAGAATTAGTTCACTTAATATAGAACAAACAAGGGCGTTTTAATGGCAAGACAGAAACCACTATCGAGAAAGGCTCGTAGGGATTTTCGTAATTTATCACAAAGAGAAGATTATAACAGAGGAAACGAGTTACGAAGAGATAAGGATGACATAAAGAATATCAGTAATGAAATTATTGATATGGATAGTGCAATTATGTACTATTTCAATGAAGTTATCAAACCGACAGTCACAGAAAATAAAGAAACAGTCAAGGTACCTGTTATGTATGCATCACCAGAGAGATGGTTGAGTATACAAAAGATGGGTTTCATGAGAGATAAACGCCAACAATTAATTACGCCAGTGATAGTGTTCAGAAGAACTGGTATGAGTAAGAATGAAAACTTACCACAAAATAAAATCGAGGCAAACAATCCACAACAATTTGTTACTATAGAACAGAATTATAATCAACAAAATAGATACGATGCCTTCTCAAGACAAATAGGATTAACACCAAATAAAACTTACTACAATGTAGTGATGCCAGATTATGTTATATTGAATTATGAGTTCACTATATGGACATCTTACATTGAACAAATGAACAAACTCGTAGAAAGAATTAATTATACCAATGGAAGTTATTGGGGTGAACCTGGTAAGATGAGATTCAAAAGTAGAATCGAATCATTTAGTGATGCAAGTGAAATGGATACACAAGGTGAACGATTAGTAAAAACTAATTTTACAGTTGAGATGATGGGATACATCATACCTGAAGAATTTAACAGATATGCAACTACTAAAAAATACTTAACACCTAAAAAGGTTATTATCAATATGGATGTTGAAAAACCTGCAGAAGAATTTGTTAAAACAGATGCAGGTGGTGGAGTTTCTATAAATGCACCAAGACAAGATGTATTTAGTATATCAGTTTCTAATCCACTAACATTTACTGGTGGTACAGGTGTAACATTAAGTTCTGATGGAGTTGGGTTTGATGGTTCACAACCAGTAACTCAAAATATTTCTATAGGACAGGATGTAAGTACAACATCTAATGTAACATTTAATCAAGTAACTTCTAATTCATTAGTGTTTGGTAATCCAACCACATACACATACACAGGTATTAGTGGTAGTGTAAATATTACAGGTAGTTTAACCACAAGTGGTAATGTTACAGTCAATGGTGATATGACTGTTCTTGGAACACTAACTGCTCAAGAAATCAAAACCACTTATGTATCATCAAGTATTATATTTGAAAGTGGTAGTACAAGATTTGGAGATACTACAGATGATACACATGAAAGAACAGGTAGTTTACAAATTACAGGTAGTTGGAGTTTGAATGGTCAAACTATAAATGAAATATCACAAGATACTACATTAGGTGATGCAAGTACTACTGCATTAGTTAGTGAATATGCATTAAGTAATTTCTCTTCAACAAATGTTGGTGATGTACAAACTTACTTAAGAAAACAATTCTATAAAACATCCAATAGTATCACTAATCCAACAGCAAGTTTTGCAGCAGTTACTGCATCTGCACCAAGTGGATATACAGCAACTAATGAAGATGATTTCTTATTCTTTATCAACGGACAATACATGGAACATGATGCATTAGAAATTGAACAAAGTGGTTCTGTATTTTTATTAAAAGTAGATAATTCAGGTATTGGATATGATTTAGAAAGTGATGATGAGATTATTGCAGTAGGTAAATTTAACTCGTAGGGAAGAAGATGCCAATTTTTAAATTTAAAAATCCACTACGAACATCAGGTTCAAATGGTTTTCAAACTTCTATTACAGACCAAGATGGTAATGTATCAACAATTAATGTTTTTAGTATAGGACAAGATGTAGGTACAGATTCTAATGTAGAGTTTGATGGTGTATCACAACCAGATTCTCAAACTGCTATTATAGGAACTGATGAAAACAATATGGTATTAGGTTATGGATTCATTAGTGGTTCAAATCTTACATTCACAACCGATGAACAAGGTATAAGTGAAAATTATACACATGAAGATGATATTACAATAAATGGTAATATAAATTTTTTCTCTGCAAGTGCAGAACAAGAGAATACAGTCAGAATAGAAAGTTCTGGTAGTACAAAGTTTGGTGATACATTAGATGATTTACATCAAATCACAGGTAGTTTCAATGTTACTGGTTCAATGAGTTTAAATGGAACTACAATTAGTGTTTCAGATAATTCAGATGTTTCTTTAGCTAGACAGGATGTATTGGTAACAGAAAGAGTTGGTTCAATTGTATTAGGTGGAGATACAATTACTGAGAATGAATATTTAAGAAAGATATATGCGAAAAAAGCCGATACAATTAGTAATTCTACTGCAAGTTTCGCAGCAACAACGGCATCAATTGCCACAGGTATGACAACTACTTCAATACATGATTTTCAATTTTTTATAAATGGTATGATAATGGAATTTGATGCATTAACAATACAACAAAATCCAGCAAACGAGTTTGAATTACATATAAATACTGATTCATTAGGATATAATTTACAGAGTGATGATGAAATAGTTGCTTGGGGTAAATTTAATTCATAAAAAGTACCACATTGGTGTTACCATTTTTGAGTTTTTGATATTTATAAGTATGAGAAAAAGACATTGGAAAAATAGAAAAAATAGAAAGTGTCCATCTTGTAGTAAGATATTAACTTATACGAGAAAAGATACTTTTGATAGAGCAGTTGGTAACAATAGTGTATGTAAATCTTGTGCACATCAAGATAGAAAATTCACTTTAGAAACGATTGAAAAGATGAAACAACCAAAATCTACTCAACACAAGAAGAAGATTTCAAAATCTATAACTACTTGGTGGGTAGAGAAGAAACAAGAAGATTTGAGATATGGCATTAATACGAAGTAGTCAGTTAAACCCAAGATTTACGGGTTCGTTTACCTTAAGTGGTAGTTTTGTTGGTGATTCCAATACTACTGCATCTTTTGGTAAATTATTAGGTGATGCAAGTGAAGTAACAGGTATCACTACTACTTATGATGGTAATAAAACCGTATTAAACTCTGATTTAGGAGATTTATTCACTAATCAGTTTAATGCAGGAACTACAGGTAGTGTTTCTGAATTTTTAGATGCTGTATTCTTTCCAAATACTGCACCAAGTGTATCATCAAGTCAATTTACAATCAATGAATTTGAAGTAAGTGGTTCTTCAGTAGGAACAATCACTGCAACTGATGCGGAATCTGCAAACCAAACCTTAACATTTGTTACTCAAAGTGGATATTCAGATGATTTCTTTAAAATTCATAGTGGAAGTGGAGCAATCACATTAAATACAATGTCAAGTGCAAGTTTCAACACCGATAGTGGAAATCACGCAGGTGGTGATTCACATCCATTTTTAATTGGAGTTGAAGATGGAATCACAACATCAAATGCAACAATTTATATTAGAGTAACACCAAATACTGCACCAATATTTAGAACTACGAGTGTAAGTGGAACACAAATTACTGCAAATACAGGTAGTGTGAATGAAAACACAACAAGTGGAACAACTGTATTAACTATGTTCGTTACAGATACAGAAAGTGATACAATTACCGTATCACCAATATCTCAAAGTGCAGATAATCATTTTTCAATAAGTACATCAAGTGTAGTTGGTGGAAAACGAATTTTATTACAAACTGCAACTGCAAGTTTTGATTTTGATGATAAATCACAATACAAAATGTTTGTAAGTGCATCAGACCAACATTTTGGTTCATCAACGAGTTCAAGTGGGTTTGTAACAACATTACCTATCGAGGTTAATGTTACACAAAACCAAGCACCTACTATGGCAAGTCAAGCTTTTACAATAAATGAAAGTAGTGGAAGTAATGATAATAATAATGGGTTGGGTGCAAATAGTAATTCATTAACGACTGTTGGTACTATTGTAACTAATGATAATGAGGGTGATACCGTAACATTTACGGGTTTAACATTAACGAGTGGAAGTGGTGGTTCAAATGGTTCACAATCAGACCCAAGTGATAATCCATTTCAAGTAACAAGTGCAGGAGTATTACAATTAAAAGCAGGACAATTTCTTAATAGTGATATTTTTAATAAGTACACATATGATGCAACTTATAAAGATAATTTTAATGCAGCAAGTTCAAGTGGAGTTATCACTATCAACATTGCTGATGACCCACAACCAAGTTTAACAAGTAATGGAACATTTTATATTATAGAAAGTGCAGTGAGTGGAGCACTTGTTAGAACTAATTCTAATGGTAGAACAGGTACACAAGCAGATTTTAATTCTAATGAAACTGTATTTTTTGAATTAAATCCTGATACGGGTAGTTTACATATTAATTCAAGTAATGGTAATATAAGTTTAAATAATAATGTTAGTGAATCTATTTACACTAATGATGCAGGAAACCAATTAAGTGGTAGTGTAACTGCAAGTAATGCATTTGGAACTTCAGTAAGTACAACATTTAATGTGAATGTTGCAATAAACAATGCACCAACACCAAGTTTCAGTAATACAAGTGCAAACATAAATACAAATGGGGCAAGACCAAGTAACACAATCACCACAATATCATTTAGTGATACGGAAAGTGATACATTACAACATTCATCATTTGTATTCACAGACCCAAGTGGACAATTAAATTCTGTCAAAAGTGGTGATACCTATTTGATACAACCATCTCAAAACTTAAGTGGTTCAGATTATCAAATGACTGCTTCTATACAAGATATTCATGGATTTAGAACAGGTACAACCACACATGATATTACAATTGCACAGGCACCATTAGGAACATTAACCACAAATGGAACTTTCTATATTATTGAAAGTGCAGTAAGTGGAGCATTAATCAGAACAAACTCAAATGGATTTAGTGGAACACAAGGTGATTTAGGAGTAACTTATTCACCACAATATAATTCAGCAGCAGTTCAAGGATTTAGTGTATTTGAAAATGATGGTTCAACACCACATCAATTCGTTACATCATCCGCCGCAGGTGCTTTAAGTATAAAAGCAAATGTTAGTCAATCTGCGTTCGTAAGTGGAACATCAATGACTGCATCAGTACATTATACAGACCAATTTGATAATGTTGGTAGTGGAAGTATAACCGTAAATGTGAGACCAAATACTGCACCATCAATAACATTAACACCAAGTTCTCAAACTTTATCTACAGAAAAAGTTACAAGTGGTTCAGTAATAGTAACTGCAACATTCTCTGATACAGAAAGTGATGATATAAATCTTAATACATTCTCATTGACAGGAACACATGGAAGTTTATTAACAGGTACAACAGTTGGTAGTACAGTTCAAATATCTACAAATACAGATTTATCTGCAAGTAACCAACAATATCAATTTACTGCAAATGTAGATGATGAACATGGATTCAATACGGGTACTGCAGCTGGAACATTAACTGTAACACCTATGGTTTATTTTTATAAACAAACACAAGGTGTAGGTTCAATGAATTCAGGTAATGCAATATCAATCTTGGGTGATTCAGGTGGTGATGATGTAGATGTAACTACTAATTCAGTAATAGATAATTTTAAGAGTGGTTCAATTGGTAGTGGTTCATTTGCAACAAGTGGTGGACAAGTAACCTTGATTACTTCACAAAGTGTTAGTGATTTAGGTGGTACTACATTTAGAAATTTTGGAGCAATAGATTTAAGTGGTAATAGTGGTAATGGACATAGTTGGTTGGCATTATTCCCAAGTTCTTCTGCAATTGGTGGTAAACCAAACTCAATGGGAACTTCTTTAGGTGGAAGTACTGCAGGAGAATATGTAATGTATAATGATAACTCAATTGCAGATGCGGTCGAAACTGCAGGAGTACATTATTTTAGTGTTAACAGCCCAATTAGAGGTGTATCACGATATGGTATGATTCATGGTGTTGGAGCAAACACCGAAAACAATCAGTATTATCATTTAGTACCATCAAGTGGTTCTGCACCATCAAGTGAGATATAGGAGAGATAAATGGCATTAAATTTTGGACAATCGTTAGGAGTAACTGGTAATATTAAATTAACAGATATTGATTTAGTATCAGGTGGATATCGTACACTTTCCACGACCGCAGATACTGGTAGTATTCCTATTAATAGATTGGAAGATGGACAGGTATTTTATATACAAGATTCAGATGAACTATTTAAAGTTAGTGAATCACTTGCAGATAATGAAATTACTTTTGAAAACTCATATACATTTTTACCATTTTCTTGGCCAGCATCAGCAGGTGCTGCAAGTAATATACCTGCAGAGGATAATGTCTTCAATTTAGGAAGTGAAGCAAAATCTTGGAAAGATTTACATGTCGATGGAACAATCAATATGGGTACGGGCATAGATTTTAATAGAAATAGTTCACAATTAAGTGTAACAGGTAGTTCATTTAATTTTAAATCAACAGATAGTTCTGATTTATTTACAATTTATAATAATAGTGATGAATTATCAGTTCAATTTGATGATAAAGTATTAGTATTAGGTTCAACCACTGGTACACCACCTACTGCAGTAGCAGGTGGATTGTTTTATAGTGGTTCAGATGAGTGGTTTTTGGGATACGAAAACTCACCTACTTAATATTTATAAGAGAAGAAAAACACTCGAAAATCGAGTATAAATGGGAGAAAAATAATGGCACAATGGAGAAAAGTAGTAGTATCAGGTTCTTCACCAGAGTTTGCAGATGTAACTCTTAGTGGTGATTTAACCGTTGAAGGTGGAGATATTACTTTAGGTAGTACAAGTATCTTTTCCGGCGGGGATACTACTTCATTAAATAATATTGATGCACTTGACGCGACAACGGAGGCAACAATTGAATCTGCTATAGATACTTTAAGTAATCTAACAGCAGCAAGTTCACTTGTCACTGTCTCTACTTTGAATTCAGGTGCTATATCAAGTGGGTTCGGAAATATCGATATCGGTACTTCCACACTAAACGCTGGGAACACAACACTTGATAATTTCACAAATAATTCAGCAGTAGCAGATTCAAATATAACTGGTTCATTTACTGGTTCATTTACTGGTGATGGTACGAACATTGATTTAAGTTCTAACACTACAATTGGTAGTGAAATGTTTAAAACAATTTCTGTATCAGGTCAAGATGATGTTGTAGCAGAATCAAATGCAGATACATTAACATTTGCAGCAGGTGAGGGTATAGATATAACCACAACCGCAGCTTCAGATACGATAACATTAGCAGCAGAAGATGCAAGTGATTCCAATAAAGGTGTTGCTTCATTCAGTACTGATAACTTTAGTGTATCAAGTGGTGCAGTAACTATTAAAGATAGTGGTGTATCAAATGATGAACTTGCTGGTTCAATTGCGAACTCAAAACTTGCGAATTCTACAATTAGTGGAGTTGCACTTGGTAGTAATTTAAATTCATTATCGATAACTGCAAATGGTGGTATCGGAATGACTTCTTATAATGGAAGTGCAGCAGTAAGTAACTTGGCATTAGATATCGATGGAATGACTGATATAGGTGCAGCAATTGCAAGTGGTGATTTAATCGTTGTTGATGATGGTGCAGATGGTACAAATAGAAAATCTACAATTGATAGAGTTGCAACTCTATTTGCGGGAGATGGATTGACTGCCTCAAGTGCGGTAATGGCAGTAAATGTTGATGATACAACAATTGAAACAAATAGTGATTCAGTTAGAGCAAAAACAGCAGCAATCGCAGATGGTGGAACTGCTCTTGCAACTGCAGACCAGATTCATACATTCTACACCGCAGGTGGAAGTAATCTAGCAACTGCATTAAATACAGATTTAGGTGGTAACTTTACAATCGGTAATCAAGCAGATGATACTGCAACCTTTACAGGTGGAGTAACAATTGAGGGTGATTTAGATGTAAATGGTTCACTTACAACAATTGATAGTACAAATCTAAGAGTAACTGATAGATTTATTCAGGCAGCAAGTGGTTCAACAAGTGGTGATGGTGGATTAATCGTAACAACAGGTGCAAATGGAGTTGGTACTGCATTTGGATTTGATGATTCTGCAAATCGTTGGGCATTAACACCAGCAGATGGTACATCACACGATGCTACTTCAATAGACCCAAAACAATATGTAGTATCAGTTAGTGGTTCGGCAGTAAATCCAGTAGCAGATGCTAATCCAAGTGATTTTGGTAATGGTGCTACAAATAGAATCGGTATGATGCATGTGAATACTTCAAATGGAGAGATTTGGATTTATAGTTAATAATTAAACGAGGTTACAAATGGCGATAAGAGCTAAAGAACACAGAAATGTGGTTGATGAAGTGGCAAGATTGAGTAAGGTTGAAATAGAGTTTTTGTTTGAGTTAATTAAAAACTCTATGATACCAGGTAGAAATATCAGTATTGCATTTGATATCATCAATAAATTAAAAAGACAACATCAAATACAAAGTATTGATGTAAAGGATTTAAAACTTTCAAAAGAGAAAGTGATAAAACCAAAAACACAAGAAGAGAAGGCTCGTGAACTTCTGAAAGAAGAAAAGGGAGAACTCTTCATAAAAGAGTAACTTTATTGGCCTGATGTGTGGCAACATTAGGAAGTGGGCTCGAATGAGTAACCAACCATAAGGAGATAAATTAGATGCCAAATTGGAAAAAAGTAATAGTATCGGGTAGTAATGCCGAATTAAATCAAGTATCTGCATCATTTAGTGGTTCATTTCAAGGTGATGGTAGTCAATTAACTGGTGTAGGTAGTTCTATCACAATTCAAGATGAGGGAAGTAACCTTACAACAGCAGCATCTCAAATAAATTTCGTAGGTAGTGGTGTAACTGCTACAACAAGTGGTAATAATGTTACTGCAACTATCGCAGGTGCAGATTTAGCAGCGGTATTTGAAGAAGATGGTAATGGTGATTTGATGCCAACCACAAGTACAGAAGGTTTAAGTGTTTTTTATGAGTTAGATAGTAACAATGATATACAACCGAGAGCATAAAAAAACAGATGATAATTAAAAAAATAAATATTTATATAAAATAGGAAATCGGAGTAGAGATGCCAACAAAGAATATAGTACCAAGAAGTAATAAGGAAGGTCAATTAGGAACCAACGCCAAAAAGTGGGATAAAGTTATTGCCCACTCTGGTAGTTTTGAAACAGTAAGTGGTTCGATAACACCACAAGTAGATGATGCATTTGATTTAGGTGCAAGTGGTAAAGAATGGAAAGATTTATACATTGATGGTACTGCAAATATCGATAGTTTGGCAATGGGTACAACGGTTACTTCTATCTTAGACGAAGATGATTTAAGTTCAAATAGTGCAACTGGACTTGCAACACAACAAAGTATTAAAGCTTATGTAGATTCCCAAACAACTGCTCAAGATTTAGATGCCACAACAGATAGTGGTACTATAGATATAGATTTAGATAGTGAAACTCTAACGATTGCAGGTGGTGAGGGTATTGATACTTCTGCCACAGGCACCACTATCACGATTGCAGGGGAAGAGGCAAGTACATCTAATAAAGGTGTTGCATCTTTCAGTTCTGATAACTTCGCTGTTTCAAGTGGAGTGGTTACGATTAAAGATTCGGGTGTAATACTTGGAACAGAAACTACAGGTAATTATGTATCCACAGCTGTAGCAGGAAATGGTATTGATGTAAGTGGAGCCACAGGTGATGTAACGATTTCGATTGGTTCGGGTGAAGTTACAAGTACTATGTTAGCAACTGCAGTTGCTGGTGATGGTTTAGCAGGTGGTGGTGGTTCAGCATTAAGTGTTACTGTTGATGATTCATCTATAGAAATTAATTCCGATTCATTAAGAGTTAAGGCAAGTGGTATTACAAATGCCATGTTGGCAGGTTCAATTGCCGATTCAAAACTAAGTACAATATCTACAGCTAATAAAGTTTCAATAGATGCACTTGATATAGATGGTGGAACTGCTATTGGTGAGGCAGTTGCAGATGCAGATTTATTTATTACAGATAATGGAGCAGGTGGTACTAATAGAAAGGTAACTGCTTCAGCATTAAAAACTTA